>JBAYTM010000029.1:0-11080 GCA_041675685.1 Thiohalobacteraceae bacterium | reverse complement strand
CTTTGTCTCGCTGGCCGCGGCCCTGCTGTTGACCTCGGTGCCCTTGCCGGACGATCTGCGCATCCTGCGACCGGACTGGGTCCTGTTGGTGCTGATCTACTGGTCGATGGCGCTGCCGCACCGCGCCGGCGTCGGCACCGCTTGGCTGCTCGGCCTGGTCGTCGACGTCCTCACCGGCACGCTGCTCGGCCAGCACGCGCTTGCCTATAGCCTGGTGATTTTCCTGACGCTCAAACTGCACCAGCGCCTGCGCCTGTATCCGCTCTGGCAGCAGGCCTTGAGTGTTCTGGTATTGCTGAGCCTCGGTCAACTGCTGCTGTTGTGGATCAACGGCATGATCGGCCGCCCGATCCAGTCCTGGCTGTACTGGCTGCCGTCCCTCGTAGGCGCGCTGCTGTGGCCCTTCCTCTTCATCATCCTGCGCAGCCTGCGCCGCGCATTTAGGGTTATCTAAGATGCAAGATGCAAGAGACAAGAGGCAAGTTGAAACCCGCGCGCCTTTTCGCTTGCCTCTTGTCTCTTGCCTCTTGTCTCTCCGTCTGCAACACAAGCCGCTAGCGGCAGGCTTCAAAAGCCAAGTCAGGCAGCACAAAGGTTTCAACTTGCCTCTTGTCTCCTGCCTCTTGCCTCTGTATCAGATATGTCCCGCCCCCTAAACGCCTTCAAGGACAACCTGCTCGAGAGCCGGCTCTTCATGAGTCGCGCCATCACGGCATTGCTGTTCAGCGCGCTGTTGATCATCGCGCTGGTGGCGCGGCTCGGATGGCTGCAGGTGGTCGCGCACGAGCACTTCCGCACGCTGTCCGAGGACAATCGGATCAAGCTGCAACCCGTGCCGCCCAATCGCGGGTTGATCTACGACCGGAACGGCATCGTGCTGGCGGAGAATCTGCCGTCGTATCGTCTGGAGATCGTCCCGGAAGAGATCGACGACCTGGAGGCGACACTCCGGGCGCTCGGCGAACTGATCGAGATCCGCGAGTTCGACATCGAGCGCTTCCACAAGCTGCGCCGCCGCATGAACCGCTTCGAGGGCGTGCCGCTGCGTTTCCATCTCAGCGACGAGGACGTGGCCAGCTTCGCGGTCAACCGGCATCGTTTCCCCGGTGTCGACGTGCAGGCGGGCCTGTCGCGACATTACCCGCTGGGCAGCCACGCGGCGCATGCGCTTGGCTATGTCGGCCGCATCAACGAGCAAGAGCTCGAGGTCATCGACACCGCCAACTATCGCGGCTCGACGCACATCGGCAAGGAAGGCATCGAGAAGGCCTACGAGGACAGACTGCACGGCAAGGTCGGCTACGAGCAGCTCGAGACCAACGCCGGCGGGCGCACGCTGCGGGTCTTGTCGCGCCAGCCGCCGACACCGGGGAGCAGCCTGTATCTCAGTCTCGACGCGCGTCTGCAGCAGGTCATCGAGCAGGCCTTCGGCGAGTTCAATGGCGCGGCGGTTGCGATCGATCCGCGCGACGGCGAGGTGCTGGCCTTCGTCAGCGTCCCCGGTTTCGACCCGAACCCCTTCGTCAACGGCATCGACCACGCGGATTATCAGACGCTCAATGAAAATCCCGATCAGCCTTTGTTCAATCGTGCCCTGCGCGGACAATACCCACCGGGCTCGACCTTGAAACCCTTTGTCGCGCTCACCGGCCTGGAACTCGGCGTCACGACAGCGCACAGCCACACCTACTGCCCCGGCTTCTACCAGTTGCCCGGCGGCCAGCACAAATACCGCGACTGGAAGCGCGGCGGCCATGGCATGGTGGATCTCAATACGGCGATATCACAGTCCTGCGACATCTATTTCTATGACTTGGCGCGCTCGCTCGGCATCGATCGCATGCACGACTACCTCGCCCAGTTCGGCCTTGGCGCGCGCACCGGCATCGATCTGGTCGGCGAACGCCCCGGCATCCTGCCGTCCACCGCCTGGAAGCGCGCGGCGCGCAATGAACCCTGGTATCCGGGCGAAACCCTGATCAGCGGCATCGGCCAGGGCTTCAATCTGACCACGCCGCTGCAACTGGCGGTCGCCACGGCGACGCTCGCCGCGCAGGGAGAATACCGCCCGCCCCATTTGGTGAGCGCCCTGCGCGGACCGGACGGCGCGCTGACGCCGCTCAACATGGCGCCGACCCGCAGCATTCCGATCGTCGACCGGGAACACTGGAACCAAGTGCTGGCTTCGATGGTCGAGGTGGTGCATGGCGAGCGCGGCACGGCAAAGAAGATCGGCACCGGCATCGATTACCAGATCGGCGGCAAGACCGGGACCGCGCAGGTCTTCGGCCTCAAACAGGACGAGCGGTACGACGCCGAAAAGGTCAGCATAAAATTGCGCGACCATGCGCTGTTCATCGCCTTCGCGCCCGCTCATGCGCCCCGCATCGCGATCGCCGTGGTGGTGGAGAACGGCGGTTCCGGGAGCGGCGTCGCCGCGCCGATCGCACGTCAGATACTCGATCGCTACTTTGAGGACAACCCGCTGTGATGCTGTATGCCGACATCAACCCGGGCTCGGGGACGCGCCGCAGCTGGCTGCACCGGCTGCATCTCGATGGCGCGCTGTTGGTAGGCCTGATCGGCGCCTGTGCGCTCGGCATGGTGGTGCTCTATAGCGCCTCCGGAGGCAGTCTGGACGTGATCGAGCGGCAGGTTCTGCGCCTGGCGCTGGCCTTCGGCACGATGATATTCATTGCGCAGATCCCGCCGCAGTACCTGTTGCGCTGGGCGCCCTGGCTGTTCGGCGGCGGTGTCGCCCTGCTGGTCGCGGTGCTGCTGGTCGGCGACATCGGCAAAGGCGCGCAACGCTGGCTGGATCTCGGCTTCATCCGCTTTCAGCCTTCGGAAATGATGAAACTCGCCGTGCCGGTGATGCTGGCCTGGCACTTCGCCGATGTGCGGCTACCGCCCAGCGCCGGACGTCTGCTGACGGCCTTGGTGCTGTTGCTGGTGCCCACCCTGCTGATCGCCAAACAGCCGGATCTCGGCACTGCGGTGCTGATCGCCAGCTCCGGGTTTTTCGTCATCTTCCTGGCCGGCGTGCCCTGGCGTCTGCTGTTCGGTTTCGTGGCCGTCTTTGCGGCCTCCACACCGGTCGCCTGGTTCCTCATGCACGACTACCAGCGCCAGCGCGTGCTGACCTTTCTGGACCCGGAGAACGACCCGCTCGGCACCGGCTACCACATCATTCAGTCCAAGATCGCCATCGGTTCCGGCGGACTTTACGGCAAGGGTTGGCAGAACGGCACGCAATCGCAGCTGGAGTTTCTACCCGAACGCTCGACCGACTTCATATTCGCGGTACTGGGCGAGGAATTCGGCCTGATCGGCATCCTGATCCTGCTCGGCGTTTACAGCTTCATCATCATGCGCAGCCTGTACATCGCGACACAGGCGCAGGCGACCTTCACGCGCCTGCTGGGCGGAAGCATCGGGCTGACCTTCGTGGTCTACGTACTGGTGAATACCGGCATGGTCACCGGGCTGCTGCCGGTGGTCGGGGTTCCCTTGCCTTTGATCAGCTACGGGGGCACCTCGATGGTGACCCTGATGGCCGGCTTCGGTATCCTCATGTCCATTCACACGCATCGCAAACTGCTCAGTTGAGCCGAAGGTCTCTTTCATGAAATTTCCGCGTCCTGTCCCGCCCGGCTGCGAACTTCGCAAGCCGCTGTTGCTGACGTTGTCCATGCTGCTCGCGAGTTGCGCCGGCACGCCCAACGCCGGACCGGCGTCCGACACGACGGCGCAAGCGAACGGCGCCGCGGCCTCCAGCTACGCGGAGCACCCGGAGGCTGCGCAGTTCGTTGCCGATATGGCGGAACGGCATCAGCTTCCCCGCGAAGAAGTCGTCGCGCTGCTCGCGCAGGCGCACCGCCAGCAAAGTATCCTCGACGCCATCTCCCGGCCCGCCGAGGCCAAGCCCTGGCGCGACTACCGGCCGATCTTTTTGACGCCGGCGCGCATCGACGGCGGCGTGCAGTTCTGGGAACGGCATGCGGACATCCTCGCCGACGCGGAACAAGCCTTCGGCGTCGACCCGCACGTAATCGTGGCGATCGTGGGCGTGGAGACGCGCTATGGCGGCAACACCGGCAATTACCGCGTCCTGGATGCGCTCAGCACCCTGGCCTTCGATTACCCGAAGCGCAGCGAGTTCTTCCGCAAGGAGCTGGAACAGTTTCTTGTGTTGACCCGTGAAGAGCAGGTCGACGCGGTGACCGTGAAGGGTTCGTATGCGGGCGCCATGGGCCAGGGCCAGTTCATCCCCAGCAGCTACCGCAATTACGCGGTCGATTTCGACGGCGACGGCAAACGCGATCTCTGGCACAGCGACCGCGATGTGCTCGGCAGTGTCGCCAATTATTTCAAGGTGCATGGCTGGGAAGCCAATGGACCGGTGGTCGCCCGGGCGCGCGTCGCCGGCGAGGCGTACAAGGGGCTGCTCGAAAAAGGCCTGAAGCCGCATATGCCGGCCAGCGAACTGAAGGGCCAGGGCGTCAGTACGGAGGTCGACATCGCGCCCGACAGGCAGGTCGCGCTGATCGAACTCGAAGGCGTCAAGGGGCTCGAACACTGGGTGGTGTTCAACAACTTCTATGTCATCACGCGGTACAACCGCAGTCCGTTGTACGCCATGGCCGTACACCAGTTGAGTCAGGAGATCGCGGCGGCACGCGCGCAGTAGCGTCGTAGCGCAGCCTATTGCGCCGGCGTTCTCGCCGCCAACAGCGTTCCACAACGACTTCCCGAATCGACCCCGCTCAGGTCGGACCGGCAGACTGGAAAAACCTACGCCGATCGCCGATAGTAGCCGCATGCAGGCCACCCCGAAGATCCTTCCGCCCTGGCGCGTCCATGCCGTGCTGCTGCTGGCGTTGCTGGCCGGGGCCTGCGGTACGGCGCCGACACAGCGCGCCGACCACCGCGGCGACCGTGACGGCCACCCATCCCGACCGCCACGTGATCTCGCCGCCATCCCCGATGCCGTACCGAAAGTCGAGCCGCGCAGCCGCTATGGCAACCCGACCAGTTACGTCGTGTTCGGCAAGCGCTATGAGGTCATGCCGACCAGCGCCGGTCATGTGGAACGCGGGGTCGCATCCTGGTACGGGACCAAATTTCATGGCGCGCGCACATCGAGCGGCGAGACCTACGACATGTACGCGATGACCGCGGCGCACAAGAGCCTGCCACTGCCGACCTATGCGCGCGTCACCAATCTCGCCAACGGCCGATCGGTGGTGGTCAAAATCAACGATCGCGGGCCCTTTGTCGCGAACCGCATCATCGACCTGTCGTATACCGCTGCGGCGAAGCTCGGCATCATCGCCGCCGGCACGGGTCTGGTGGAGGTGCGCGCGCTGGACCCCCGGCAAACGGACCCCGGTCCGCGCCTGCTCGAGGCGCAGCGCACGCCCGCCGCACCGGTCACGACCAAGCCCGCGTTCGATTCCGTGCCGATCGTCGCCGCCTCCAGCGGCACGACGACGCCCCGTCCTCCGGCCATGTATCTGCAGATCGGCGCCTTCGTCAACCGCGACAACGCCGAACAGTTGCGCGCCAAGTTGAGCCAAGTGCCGATCGCGGACATCCAGGTCAGCGAGGGCCTGAGCAACCAGCGTCCGGTCTATCGCGTACGCGTCGGACCGCTCGCCAGTGTCGACGAGGCGGATCGGGTGTCGGCGACGCTCGGCCGCCACGGTATCGACAACCCACAAGTCGTCACCGACTGAGAAGTTCATTCGGGCGCAGGCGCGCAGTCCGGCCCGCGTTGCAAATCGCGTCCCCAACGCGGACAATTGGCGCGCCAAGATCCGTTTTAGCCCCGTTTTTGCGCCGCTCACCTGGTACCCGACCTCATGTCACGACTGTCTGTTCTGGTTCTCGTCACCCTGCTCAATCTGACCTTTCTCTCCCTGACCCAAGCCGCCGACACGCCGACCCCCACGGCCGCGGCAGCCACCGCCATGCCGATCCCCAAGCCGCCGGCGATTCCGGCACGCAGCTATCTGCTGGAGGATTTCCACAGCGGCCAGACCCTGGCCGCCGCCAATGCGGACGAGCGTATGGAACCGGCGAGCATCACCAAGGTGATGACCTCGTACGTCATCTTCCGGGAACTGGCCGCGGGCAGACTGCAACTGAGCGACATGGTCACCATCAGCGAGCGGGCCTGGCGCATGGAAGGCTCGCGCATGTTCGTGGAGGTCGGCAAACAGGTTTCGGTCGAAGATCTGCTGATCGGCGTGATCGTTCAGTCGGGCAACGACGCGACCGTCGCCCTGGCCGAACACATCGCCGGCAGCGAGGAGGCCTTCGCCGGCTACATGAACCGCGTCGCCGCGGAACTCGGCATGACCGGCAGCCACTTTGCGGACGCCAGCGGCCTGCCGCATCCGGATCACTACATGACTGCGCGCGATATCGCGAAGGTTTCTCGCGCCCTGATCACGGATTTTCCCGAGTACTACAAGTGGTACTCGCAGAAGCAGTTCACCTTCAACGACATCGTCCAGCACAACCGCAATAAACTGCTGTGGCGGGACGCGACGGTGGACGGCATCAAGACCGGCCATACCGAGGCCGCCGGCTACTGCCTGGTCACCTCGTCCGAGCGTGAGGGGATGCGCCTGATCTCCGTGGTGCTCGGCGCCGACGGCGAAGAATCGCGCGCATCGGCGAACCAGGCGTTGCTCAATTACGGCTTCCGTTTCTATGAAACCCACAAGCTCTACGACGCCGGCAGCAAACTGGTCGACGCACGTGTGTGGAAAGGCGAACGGGAGACTGTGCCGCTCGGCCTCGCCAACCCGCTGTTCGTGACTATCCCGCGCAACCAGTACGGCGACCTGAAGGCCAATGTGCAGATGCCGGGCCGCATCACCGCACCGGTCGCGGCCGGCGCCGACCTCGGCTCGGTGCAGGTTCGACTCGCGGACCAGACCCTGCTGGAACCATCCCTGATCGCATTGGAACCGGTTGCCGAAGGCTCGATCTGGCAACGCGCAGTGGATGAAGTAAAACTTTATTTCGAATAAAGCCTTCTGGAACCGCCAAGACGCCAAGAAAGCCGGACTAATGAAAACGCCAAAACGCCTTTTGCATAATTTCACTTGGCGTACTTGGCGTTCTTGGCGGTTCACAATGTTTCTTGGCGTCCTTCGCGCCTTGGCGGTTCATAACCTTTGGAAGCCGGTAAATCTATGCCCTTCGTGTACCTGAATGGTCAGTTCCTGCCGGCTGAGCAGGCCATGGTTTCGGTCATGGATCGCGGATTCCTCTTCGGCGATGGCGTGTACGAGGTGATTCCGGCCTATGGGGGCAAGCCGTTCCGGCTGGAGGCGCATCTCGACCGGCTGCGCAACAGTCTCGAGGCCATCCGCATCCCGGCGCCGCTCGGCGAGGCGCAGTGGCGTACCCTGCTGGAAGAGCTGTTGCAGCGGAATCCGGGCGAGGACCAATCCATCTATCTGCAGATCACGCGCGGCGTGATGAGCAAGCGCGACCACGCCTTCGACGCCAGTCTCGTGCCGACCCTGTTCGCCATGGTCAGCCCGATCGGCGCGCCCGACCCGGCGGTCGAACGCGACGGCGTGACGGCCATCAGCCTGAAGGATATCCGCTGGGAGTCCTGCCATATCAAGGCCATCACCCTGTTGCCCAACGTGCTCCTGCGACAGCAGGCGATCGACGCCGGCGCGGTCGAGGCGATTCTCGTCCGAGAGGGCTGCGCGACGGAAGGGGCGGCGAGCAACCTGTTCATCGCCAACCGCGGGGTGTTGGTGACGCCGCCGAAAGGTTCGCACCTGCTGCCGGGCATCACCCGCGACCTCATCCTGGAGCTGGCGGCGAAGCACGCCATCCCTTACCGTGAAGCGGCCATCAGTGTCGAGGAACTCCACCAGGCGGAGGAGGTCTGGCTGACCAGTTCGACGAAAGAGATCCTGCCAGTCACGACGCTGGACGAGAAGCCGGTCGGCGACGGCAAGCCCGGTGGCCTGTACCGGCGCATGAGCGCGTTGTACCGGGAATACAAGGAGCAGGTGCGCGCGGGCGCGGCGGATTGATTGGAATGATTCTTCATTTTCGTCAGGGGACGCTACAGCAAGCGTTTTATGTAAGTATTTTCTTCATTGCGTTTCTTTGCGCCCTTCGCGGTTAAAGCGTTGTTCCGCTCAAGCGAGCCAGCCATGTCATCCTCCGAAAGCTTGTTGCAATTCCCCTGCGACTTTCCCATCAAGGTCGTCGGCGTGCAGTCGGACGACTTCGAGGCGCAGGTGGTGACCATCGTGCGCGGCCACGTGCCGTCGCTCGGCGAAGGCGCCGTGCGCAGTCGTCCCAGCAACGCCGGCAAGTATCTCGCCGTCACCATCACCGTCCGCGCCACCAGCCAGGAACAGCTCGATGCAATTTACCGCAGCCTTTCGGGCTGGGATCGTGCATTGATGGTGCTCTGATGCAGATCCGCCGCCTGGGGCGCGTCGCCTACGAGCCGACGTGGCAGGCCATGCAACGATTTACGGCCGAGCGCACCGCAGAGACCGCCGACGAGCTCTGGTTGCTGGAGCATCCGCCGGTATTCACGCTGGGTCTCAACGCGAAACGGGAACACCTGCTCGCACCCGGCGACATTCCGGTCCTTCCCATCGACCGCGGTGGCCAGGTGACCTATCACGGCCCCGGACAATTGATTGCCTATGTGCTGCTGGATATCGCACGCTCGCACCTGGGCGTACAACAGTTGGTACAGCGGCTCGAGCAAGCCGTCATCGATCTGCTTGCAGAACTTCACATCGTGGCCACGGCACGGCGGGACGCGCCCGGCGTCTACGTCGATGGACGGAAGATCGCCGCGCTCGGTTTGCGCGTGAAGCGCGGCCGCACTTATCACGGCCTCGCGCTCAATGTCGATATGGATCTGGCGCCGTTTGGTCGCATCAATCCCTGCGGCTACCCCGACATGCAGGTAACCCAGCTTCGCGATCTGAGCATATCCCTCGGCGTCGAGGCGGTTTCCGCCCGCCTCGAGTCGCACCTCACCCGGTTGCTGGGGTAAACTGCCGGCCCGGTTCCCTATTGAACCGCCAAGACACCAGGTGCGCCAAGCAGGCCTAAGGGAACCGCCAAGGCGCCAAGATTGATGGGGTGAAAAAACCTGAAAAGATTTTTTCATCAAGCTCTCTTGGCGCCTTGGCGGTTCAATTAGTCTTGGCGACCTTGGCGTCTTGGCGGTTCCCTGAGTTGTAGTAATCAGATGACCGACCATGACCCCAAACACCAGCGCGGTGCAGCGAAGACCGCGCGCATCCCGATCAAGGTCGAGCCGACCTCGAAGCCGGCGCGCAAGCCCGCCTGGATCCGCGCCAAGTCGCCTGCGCACCCCGAGGTGCAGCGCCTCAAACAGATCCTGCGCGACAACCGTCTGCACACGGTCTGCGAAGAGGCCTCCTGCCCCAATCTCGGCGAGTGCTTCGCGCACGGGACGGCGACCTTCATGATCATGGGCGACATCTGTACGCGACGCTGTCCATTTTGCGATGTCGCGCACGGACGGCCGGACCCGCTCGACGCCGATGAGCCGCACAATTTGGCGAGCACTATCCGGGCGATGGGCTTGAACTATGTCGTCGTCACTTCGGTTGATCGTGACGATCTCCGCGACGGCGGCGCCCAGCATTTCGTCGATTGTATCCAGGCCATTCGCGCGCTCAACCCGGCGACGCGCATCGAGGTACTGGTACCGGACTTCCGCGGCCGCATGGACCGCGCGTTGGAGATCTTCCGGGCAGCGCCGCCCGACGTGTTCAACCACAACCTGGAGACGGTGCCGCGCTTGTATAAGAAGGCGCGCCCCGGCGCGGATTACGCCTGGTCGCTGGAACTGCTCAAACGTTTCAAGGCCGAGCATCCGGGCGTACCGACCAAATCCGGCCTGATGCTCGGCCTTGGCGAGGAGTTGAGCGAGGTCGAGCAGGTGATGCAGGATTTGCGCATGCACGACTGCGACATGCTCACACTCGGACAATACCTACAGCCGAGCCTGAATCACCTTCCGGTCGACCGGTTCGTCACCCCCGAGGAGTTCGCAGCCTTGGGACAGGTCGGCACGGGGCTGGGCTTCGGGCACGTCGCGAGCGGCCCCATGGTCCGCTCCAGCTACCACGCCGACCAGCAGGCGGCCGGGGTCGTCTGATCCGCGGGCGCGCCTCCCGCGTCGGATCCGGCCATGCGTGCGCGTGTGACTAACGAGCGTCCTGCTTTGGTTTGATAACTGTTCACTGACGGACGCCCCACGAGTGCCCCTGTTGCTATCGAGTGCGGTTCGCCCCGTAGTCTCCGAAGCGTCGGTTCAGGGAAAACGCGTCGAAGTTCCTTCGGCTCCCGTTTCATCTGAGCCTTTCCTACACGCCTATCCCAACAAGATGATCTCAAACAGATTTCAGCGGCTCGCGAGACACACGAAGCCGGTGCTTGCGTCGGTAAATATTACAACCGTCTTTTCCGGAGAAGAAATATATTGTTATTTTTCATATGCTTAAGTTCATGGCATAGGCCTTGCTGAAAATTTTACAAAAGGGGGCGCCCGAGCCCCCTCTGCCATGGAGGAGAGCTAATGAAAATGCAGGGAATATGTGCCGGGCTTGTATTGATGGTCTCGGCCTCGGCGAATGCGGCAATCTTTTCACCCACCAATCAGGACGTGAACTTTTTCAATGTCTGTTTAGGCTGCGATACCACCGGGCTGGAACTCGGTTTATTCGATGACTCCGTGGTCAGCTTCGCGGGACAGCCCTGGCTCAGCGTGAATGTGAACGGTGATGTCGTCGATTTCAGCCCGACGATCGGGCAGAACACCGACTACAACCTAACCAATAACGCTTACGATGTTGACCCTTTCGGCGCGCATAACACACTGACCCTGACAGGCAGCGATAACTTCCAGCTAGCATTGCGCCGCGGCGCGCCTGGCGATGCGAATTTTATCGCCTGGTCGCTTGCCGATACCGTCATTTGCAGTGAGGCCACGCAATCCTGTACCGCAAGTTGGGATTTCGGCACCAGTGAGTTGATCGTG
>JBAYTM010000028.1:0-11110 GCA_041675685.1 Thiohalobacteraceae bacterium | reverse complement strand
TTCTGGAGTGCCGCGCGCGAGGAAAGGCTGTGCACACGCTGCTGCAAGCGATGCGGGCAGATGCACTGGTATCCGCGCCCGGTGTGCCCGTTTTGCCTCGGCGACACTGAATGGCGCAGCCTGTCCGGGCTTGGCGCCATCTACAGCGTGAGCGTGACGCGGAAAGCCGGCCCCATCCCCTATGCGATCGCCTACGTCACCTTGGATGAGGGCATCACGATGCTGACCAACATCGTCGACTGTGATCTCGAAGCCCTGCGCATCGGCCAGCGCGTCAAGGTCTGCTTCAAGCCGGCCGAGGGCGGCGCCAGGATTCCCATGTTCACCCCCGCCTGAAGAAGCGCACCTTGGACACTCTCGAATTCGAGGTCCACAGCCATGTCGGTTGGATCCGAATGGCGCGGCCGGCCAGGCACAACCCGTTCGATGCCGAACTGCGCGCCGATCTGATGACAGTGCTGGAGCGGGTGCGCAATGACCCCGACATCCGCGTGCTGGTGCTCACCGGCAGCCCCGGCGTGTTCTGCGCTGGCGGCAACCTGCACGTCCTGCTGGAAAACGTGGACGCCGGGTCGGCCGGTGATCGCCGCGATCGACGGGCCCGCCATGGGCGCGGGCTTCGCGCTTGCGCTGACCAAGGCGGCATTGAACGCCTCGCTCGACGCCGACCAGCAAACCATGTTCAGCCTGGAGGCCAATAGCCAGGCCGCTGCGTTCGCGACGCCGGAACCGCGCATTGCCATAGAGGCGTTGCTAGCCAAGAAAGCCCCCCTTACCGCGGGTTACCGCCGAAATCGAAATGACAACGCTGAAAGACAAGACCTTGTTCATCACTGGTGCCAGTCGCGGTATCGGTCTGGCGATCGCGGTGCGGGCGGCGCGCGATGGCGCCAACATCGCGATCGCCGCCAAGACCGCCGAACCGCATCCAAAGCTGCCCGGCACTGTCTACACCGCGGCCCGCGAGGTCGAGGCAGTTGGTGGCCAGGCGCTGCCGCTGGTGGTCGACATCAGGCACGAAGACCAGGTCGAAGCCGCGGTCCAGCAGGCCGTGGAGCGCTTTGGCGGCATAGACATCTGCGTCAACAACGCCAGCGCCATCAGCAAGACCGGAACGCTCGCCACCGACATGAAGCGTTTCGACCTGATGCACGGCATCAACTCGCGCGGCACGTATCTGGTCACGCGCGCTTGCCTCCCGCACCTGCTGCGCGCGGACGAGCCGCACGTGCTGATGATTTCGCCGCCGCTGAACATGGAGGAGCGCTGGTTCGCCCCGAACGTAGCCTACTCGATGGCCAAGTTCGGCATGAGCATGTGCGTGCTGGGAATGGCCGGGGAGTTCAGGGGGCGCGTGGCCTTCAACGCATTGTGGCCGCGGACCTTCATCGGCACGGCGGCGGTGCGCAACATCCTTGGTGCGGAGATGCGCCGCACGCGTCGTCCGGACATCATGGCCGATGCCGCACACGCGATCCTGGCGCGCGACCGGAGTTTCAGCGGCAACTTCTGCATTGACGAAGACCTGCTGCGCGCGCATGGGGTCAGCGACTTTTCCGGCTACAGCGACTGCCCGCCCGAAGACCTGATCCCCGACAGTTTCATTTAGAGGACGAGCCGGACGTCCGCCCGCACCCAAGCAAGATCGAGAACCGGGATCAGCGCCCGCCTCATCAATGACTGGGCCTTCGTGCCGGTCGCGTCGTCGCCGGACGAATTCGCCCGGACGATGAAGGCCGAATACGCAGAATGGGCGCATGCAGTGAAAGCCTTCGGAATCAAACTGGAATGAATGGAAGGCAGCTGGGGCCGGGGCCGGGAAGGCCCTCCGGATGGCGCATCAGGTGGCGCCCAGCACCTTCCACACGCTACTCACTTCCAGCCAGATCCGGTCCTGGACAGTGAAACTGCCATCCACGAACACGACGGACGGCGCCACGTGACGCACGCGGGGCTCAAATTCCACCCAACTGCCGGCCGGAGCGTCGCCGAAGCGACGGGCCTGCATTCCCAGCGTCACGCAATGCGAGCCGCTGGCAGCCACCGCAGCCCGCCCACAGAACACGTCCGCCACGAACAGCGACATGCCCTCGTGCAGCACGCCCCGACCGTGTGCGTCGAGGCGATCGGGAGTTACGCGAAACCCGGCGCGCTTGGTAGCGGCTCCATCCTGGCGCTCATGGACCGGCGCCACGCGCTGCGCAAACGGCTCGCGCGTGACCATCGGACTCCACCCTTCCGTCGTCGGCTCTTCTGGCCCCGCCGGCCCCGGAGCGCCGCCCTGGCGTACACCGATCTTGAAGCTCGAAGAGGCCGTCGCCAGGACCTGATCGCCCGCGTGTACACGCGTCGACAGGAACGCCACCGTGCGCGTTAAGCGTGTGATGTCCACTTCAGCTCGCACCTGCGCGCCCTCCAGTGCGGCGCTGACGAAGCTGCAATCCAGCGAGAGAAGTTCTGCCATCACCCCTGACCTCGCGCGCAGCGCTTCGTCGCGCGCGACTTCGCCACAGGCTGTTCTCACCAGTGTCAGCATCATGCCGCCATGGAAGCGGCCGGCGAAGTTCAAATGGTGCGGCTCCAGCACGAGGCCGAAGGCCCGCGACCCCAGGCGCTCGATCGGACCGACATGAGCGACAAAGCCGCCTGAGGCGACAATCGGATCCGCATACATCACGTCGTCCCCTTTGGAGCCGCTCCGAACGCGCCGGTGGCAGCCAGCGCGGCGAACGTCGTATCATCCATGTCGAGAGCATCGCGCAGAACCTCCCGCGTGTGCTGCCCGAGCGTCGGCGCTGCCACAGGATCGACCACCGGTGTGCGGCTGAGGCGAAACGGCGGGGCCACGTTGGGGACCGTCCCTGCGGTAGGGTGAGGAATCGCGCTCAGCAATCCTCGCTCGCGCATGTCAGGGCCGCTGAAGGCTTCGCCTACCGTGAGAACGGCGCCCACCGGCACCCCGGCAGCGCGCATCTGCCCGAGCCAATGTTCACGGGACCGCGCCTCGAGGATGGTCCGGAGCTCCTGCCGCAACCAGTCGCGCCGACGCGCGCGGCCGGCGTTATCGGCAAACTCGCCCTCGGCCAGATCGGCGCGACCCAGGACCTGGCGCACCAGCCGCTGGTAGCTGCGGTCGTTGGCGCAACACAGGTAGATCGGGCCGGTAGCAGTGGGGAACACACCGATCGCCACAACGTGTTGACTCGAGTTGCCAACGCGCACCGGCTCCACACCCGTTGCCAGGTAGTTCACCGCCCGATAGCCGACCATCTGCGCCGCCTGGTCGAACATCGCGATCTCCACCAGTTGGCCAAAACCGTGGCGTTCACGCGCCGCGAGCGCCGCCATCACCGCGTTACTGGCCATCATGCCGGTTGTAATATCGATGATCGGCGCGCCAGCCACGACACCCTCGCTTTCGGGGTGGCCGTTGATCGCCATGAACCCGCTTTCGGCTTGCGCGATGGGGTCGAAGCCGACGCGGTCCGCCAATGGCCCTTCGCGGCCAGCCGCCGAGATCGAGCAATAGACCAGCCGCGGGTTGCGGGCCGCCACCGTTTCATAGCCCAGCCCCATGCGCTGCATTACGCCGGCAGAGAAGTTCTCCACAAGCACATCGGCGCGGTCGATCAGTTGCAAGGCCAGCTCGCGGCCGACACCACTTGCCAGATCGATGGCCAGGCCCTTCTTGTTCCGGTTGGTCCAGAGGTAACCGATTCCCTCGCCGCCCAGCGACGGCGGCTGGTGGCTGCGGAAGTCGTCGCCACCGCCCGGCTTCTCGATCTTCCAGACTTCGGCGCCGAAGTCGGCCAGTATCTGTGTGCAGTACGGCCCGGACAGGAAGTGGCTGAAATCGACCACCCGGATGCCCTCGAGGGCCTTTGGCGCATCTACCGGACGTGACTTGTGCGGCGGCAGGGTGGGCGGCGTGCTCATGCGCTTCATCATTCGATCCAGCCGGGGTTGTTGATGGCCAGCGCGTCACGCAAGGTGGCGCGCAAGTGTTCGGTGAGGTCGGGCGTTTCCAGCGGCAGATCGCTGCCGGCGATCCGGTCGGTAAGTTCGCTGTTGAGGTCCGCAACGCTGCCTTCATGGCCGAGCAAGCGCTCCAGCCGCTGCTGCTCGCTCTGCTCCAGCGCCTCACTCTGGGCCAGTTCGCGCGCAACGATGCGCAGGGCGTTGACGCACACTCGCAGATGGAAGCGGTGGTAGCCGTCCAGCGCCGGCAGCAGGTCGGCGTCGAGATAGTCCACGGCCGCCTGCAGCAACCGGCCCGAATCAGGCACGAACATCGTCATTTCAAGCCTCCCTGATGGCGTGGGTCAGGGCGAGAAAGTCCCACAGAGGCTCCTCCAGCCGGCGGCCCACGGCGCTCAATTCCAGGCTCGCCTGACGGCCGTCGGCTTGCACCGAGGAGCCTCGGCGGGCGCAGGCGATCGCCCACTTCAGGTTGGAGAATGCTTCCCAGAACCGTACGCGCCGCGGGTCGACCCGCTGGCCCGAGGCCGCCTCGTAGGCAGCGTACAAGTCTTCGCGCGAACCGAAACCGCCGACTTCGCCGGCCCCGCCGAAGCGCCAGCTTCGCATGCACAACACGCCCAGGTCCTGCATCGCGTCACCGATGCGGGCGATCTCCCAATCGAGAACACAGCGCACACCATCCAGACCCACGATCAGGTTGCCGGTCCGGAAGTCGGCGTGCACCAGCACCGGCGCCCAATCGCGTGGCAGGTTCTCTTCGATCCAGCGCAACGCATAGGCCAGCGCCGGATGCCGTACGCCGCTGCCAGCGAGCGCATCTGCATAAACGCGCAGTTCGTCTGCCGGCGACAGCCGCTGCAGGAACGGCAGCGAGGCAGTGGGCAGGCGGTGAATGGCGGCAAGGATCTCGCCGCACTGGCGCGCCATGAGCGCACGAGCGCTGGCAAAGGTCTCGTCACGCACCACCCGCCGGCCAAGCGTCTCGCCAGTGACAAATTCGGTAATGTAGCCTTCACCTAGCCGATCCTGCGGCTGCAGTACTGCGCGCACTACTGGCGCCAGTACGCCGCCGGCGCGGGCCGCGACCATCAGCGCAGCGTCCTGCGTGGCGCTCAGCTTGGGCGCGCCACCCTGCGGCGCGCCTTGCCCATGCGATTGCTGCAGGATCAGGGGCTGTTGCATGCCGCCGGCAACCCAGTCGAAGGCCCACGTCTGCTTGGTGGCACCGCCGGTCAGGCGACGCAAGCCGCGGACCTCCCCGACGCCAGTACCGCATCGCAGCAGCGTCGCCTGCAGCGCGGTGGTCATCGCGTCGCTCGACGCCTCGCGAGCCGACTCCATCAGATCTTCCGGTCGACGTTCTCCCAGAAGGGATCGCGCAGGCGCCGCTTGAAGATCTTGCCGCTGTCCTCGCGCGGCAGCGAGAGATGAAAGTCGATGCGGCGCGGCACTTTGTACTTGGCCAGACGGGCTGCCAGGAATTCCTGAATCTGACCCGCTGCCACCTGCGCGCCCGGGATCGTCTCCACCGCCGCTGCCAACGACTCGCCGAAGTCATCGTCGGGGATGCCGAACACCGCGCAATCCTGAACGCCGGGACATTGCAGCAAGACCATCTCGATTTCCGCCGGGTAGATGTTGGTACCCCCCGAGATCACCATGTCGGAACGGCGGTCACACAGATACAGGCGGCCATCGTTCAGGTAGCCGATATCGCCGCAGCTGATCAGACCGTCGCGTTCCACATCCTTGCGCTTCTCTTCATGATTGAGATAAGTGAAGTCGGCATAGGCGGGCACGCGCATGTAGATCTCGCCAACCTCGCCTTCCGGCAGGCGCTGGCCGTCCTCGCCGTAGAAGGCCAGCTTCGTACCGGGTGTGGGCACCCCCACCGATCCGGGATGCTCGAGCCAGTCCTGCGGCGTCGCCAGCGTCGCCGTGCCAACTTCCGTCCCGCCGTAGGTTTCGTAGATGATCGGACCCCACCACTGCATCAACTCCTGCTTGACCTCCTTGGGGCACGGTGCACCCGTGTGCGTGACCCAACGCAGCGAGCTGATGTCGTAGCGGTCGTGGACCTCCTTGAGCAGCCGCAGGATGCGAACGAACATGGTTGGTACCATCACCGCGTTGGTGATGCGATGCTTCTCGATCGCCGCCAGCGTCTCCTCGGGATCGAACTTCGATTGCATCACCAGTAGATCGGACGTCATCAAGGCAAGCCGACCATAGGCGTTCGGCGAGGCATGATACAGCGGGCCCGCGACCAGCGAACGCGTTCCCGGGGTCAGGCCGTAGACGCTCTGCAGAAGCTCCACGTAGGCTTGTGTCTGTTCCGGGGTTGCCGGGTCACGCCGGACGCCCTTGGGATGCCCAGTGGTGCCGGAGGTGTAGATCATCGTAGCTCGGCTGCGCTTCGGGGGTGCCTCCCATGGCTCGAAGCCTTCGCTCCATGTCCGCCACTCGATATCGCCAATGGCAGGTTCCGCGTCGTCTTGCATGATGCCGTAGCGCCGTTGCACCTCGGGTGGCGTCGGCACGACCAGTGGCTGGACGCCTGCCGGGATCTGCGCGCGCAGCGGAGCCAGCAAGTCAGCATGCGCCACCAGGATCCTGGGCTTGGCATCGTTGAGGATGTAGAGGATCTCTTCAACTTTACCGTGCCAGTTGATCGGGACCGAATACGCGCCCACCGCAGCAGCGGCCTGCTGCACCTCAAAGAAGGCGAAGTCGTTGCGCAATAACAGCGCGACAGTGTCGCCTTCGCGCACGCCGAGCGTGTCGAACCCAGTGGCAGCACGGCGGCTTCTCAGCAACACCTCGTCACGGGCGAGGCCGCGCTCGTCCAAGTAGATCATGGCCTGGCTCATTCGCTCGTCTCTTGGGTAGGTCGATCGGATAAGGAATCGTCAGGCGAGTTCAGCCAGCCGATCGGCGTGGGCCTCGCCATCGCCGAACAACTGGTCCAGCACGTGAATGCGACGCAGATAATGACCAACGGCGTACTCCTCGGTCATGCCGATCCCGCCGTGCAGCTGGATCGCGGCATGCGCGAGCGCGCGTGCATGGCGGCCCACAGACAGCTTCGCCCGGTGCAGGTCACGCCGCGCATCATCACCTTGCGACTGATCCACTGCCACTGCGGCAGCGATTGCCATGCTGCGCGCCAACTCGAGGCTGACCAGCATGTCGGCAGCTCGGTGGCGCAGGGCCTGGTTCTCGCCGATCAGACGGCCAAACTGCTTGCGCGTGTTCAGATAGTCCATCGCCAGCCGAAAAGCCGACTGCATCGCACCGACCATGTCAGCGCACACCGCAGCGATGCCCATGGCCAGGGTGCCTTCGATGGCAGCGCGAGCCTGGGCGCCATCGGCCGGGTCGCCCAGCGGTCGGGCGACGACGCCGCGCAGATCCAGTTCGCCGGCGGGCGTGTCGTCCACCAGCCGGAATGTGCGGCAACCGAGTCCTGCTGCACCGGAGTCGGCCAAGAACAGCGCACAACCATCCGGCTCGCCGCCACGGCCGGAGACACGCGCACTGACCACGAAGTGCCGCGCAAGGCCAGCGCCAAGCACGTTCGACTTGCGGCCATCCAGCGCCCATCCCTCGCCCCGGGGCTCGGCTCGAGTCTCGATCGACCACGGCGCGTGGCGCCCCGCGGCCTCGTCATGGGCCCAGGCCAGGCGCTCTTCCCCAGCGGCCAGGGCCGGCAGCAAGGTTTCCTGCGTCGCCACATCAGCCGCGAGCCCCAGGGCCGTCGTGCCCAGAACGCTGGAGGGCAAAAAAGGTTCCAGCGAAAGTGCGGCGCCCAGTTCCTGCATCACCGGCAGCAGGTCGCGCGCGCCGCCGCCAAATCCGCCATGAACTTCCGGCACCAGCAGCGCGGTCAGGCCGAGTCCGCCCATCTCGTGCCAGGTGCCTTCATCGTGGCCGGCCGCACTGGCGGCGTAAGTCCGGCGCTTTTCAAAGCCGTAGCGATCGCCCAGCATCCGGGCCAGGCTGGCCTGCAGCGCTCGCTGCTCGTCGTTCAGTTCGAAGTTCATCTGCTTTCTCTCTAGCCCACGATCGCTTTCGCGAGAATGTCCTTCTGAACCTCGCTGGTACCGCCGTAGATGCTGGCCGCGCGCGAATAGAAGTAACGTGCGGTGAGCGGTCCGTGTGCCAGGTCGTCAGCCGAACGACGCTCCAGGCCGGCAGGGCCGGCAAGCCTGCCCAGCAGCGCATTGATGTCCTGCTGCAGTTCCACGCCCTTCAGCTTGAGCACCGATGCGAAGGCCGGCAGCGCCTGTTGCGCACTCGGGGTCAGCAGAAAGCGGTAATTGGTCACTTCCAGCGCGCGAATCTCGGCTTCCAGCAGCGCGAACTCCCGGCGTAGACTCGGATCGTCGACCAAGCGGGGTCCGCCCTGCGTGACGCAACCAGCCAGTTCGCGGGCGTAGTCGAGTCGCTCGCGGCACAGTCCCACGTTTGCTATGCCGGTGCGCTCGTTGCCCAGCAGGAACTTGGCGCACGCCCAGCCGCGGTTTTCTTCGCCCACCAGGTTGCTGGCAGGCACTCGCACTTCGTCGAAGAACACCTCGTTCAGGTGGTGTTCGCCGTCGATCGAGCGGATCGGCCGGATGGTGATTCCCGGCGTCTTCAGGTCGATCAACAGGAAGGAAATCCCTTCTTGTTTACGCCCTTCCGAATTGGTCCGAACCAGGGCGAACACCCAGTCAGCCCAGTGCGCGGTGGTGGTCCAGATCTTCTGGCCGTTCACGATGTAGTGATCGTCATCGCGGCGAGCCGCCGTACGCAACGAAGCGAGATCGGAGCCGGATCCCGGCTCCGAGAAACCCTGGCAGAACCACAGATCCAAGTTGGCCAGCCTGGGCAGGAAGTAGTCGCACTGCGCCGGGGTGCCGAACTCGATCAGCACCGGGCCCAGCATGGTGACATTGAACACCTGCGGCAACGGCGCCGGCGCACGATACAGCTCGTCCATCAGGATCAGACGCTCCATCTGCCCGAGCTCGGCCCCGCCGTACTTGCGTGGCCAGTGCGGTGCGGCCCAGCCACGTTCATTCAGGATACGTTGCCATGTCACCGTATCCTCCTTGCGCGGAGGATGGCCAGCGCGCAGCCGCTCTCGGATCTCCGCGGGCAGGCGGGCAGCGACGAAGGCACGAACGTCGTCGCGAAAGGTTCGCTGCGCCGATGTCAGTTCCAAGTCCATGCTTACCCTCCGAGGGTCGAGGCCCCCTGTCTAGAATTTCTGGATGGCTCTATTATGGTTGAACCAATTATTTTTACAAGCAAGAATCTCTTCCATCGGGGTGCGAGGCCGGCCGCACGCGAGGGTGTGGCGCTGGTGCGAGCAGGGATGACGAAGCCGGTCCGGACTCGGCGGCAATCCGGGCCGGTTCGAGGTGGGACGATGATCCGCCCCACCAACCCGGGCGTAAACAGGCGCAGGTTGTCCTTGAGCGCTTCAAAGACGAGCGAGTTCGATTAACGTCCCCGAAAAACAGGGGATCTCTTCTCAAGGAAGGCGCGGAAGCCTTCCTTATTGTCTTCGGTGTCGAAGCAGATGTTCTGCGCCGCCGTCTCGCGATCCAGGGCCTCGCGGATACTTCCGAGATTGCGATACACGATCTGCTTGGACAACTGCACGGCAACGGGAGCATTGGCCGCGATCTCCCGGGCCAGTGCAAAGGCAGCCGGGAGCAAATCGTCGGCGCTTTCGACGGCACCGACGATTTCGAGTTTCAATGCTTCCTGTGCGTCGATCGTTCTTCCGGTGTAGATCAAATCGAGGGCTTTCGAGACGCCAACGATGCGAGGCAGCAGATAAGTGCCGCCGTAGTCCGGCACGTTGCCGCGCTTGACGAAGGTTTGTGCGAACTGCGCCTGCGTCGAGGCGATGCGGATGTCGGCCGCCAAAGCGAGGTTCATGCCCGCACCGAGCGCGGCGCCGTTCACGGCCGCAATGACGGGCTTGGGCGACTCCAGAATCGACAGAACAACCCGATCGCGCTTGGGCGCAACCCTGTCGAGCAGCGGCACGCCCCCGTCGGACGTAAACCTTTCCGTCATTTCCTTGAGATCACCGCCGGCACAAAATGCAGCGCCACGACCCGAGAGAATGACGGCGCGCACCGCGTCATCGGTACTCGCCCTGTTCATGGCACGTACGATGTCTTCGCGCAGTGTCCCGCCGAGCGCGTTGCGGCGATCCGGCCGGTTCAGGGTCAGAAGGGCGACCGAATCGCGCACTTCATAGATAACGGTCCCAATGTCAGCTTCAGTCGTCATCGTGAATTTCCGTACTCCGCCGGTGCATATTATTTCAATGGTTGGGCCATTGTTGAACATTGACCGGATCAAGTCACCTGCTGGCGATGCCTCGGCGAGCGCAAGAAGCGCCCCACCTCGTGGTTCAGCCGGCCGAGATGCCTCCGTTCACGCTGATCGCCTGCCCGGTCATTTTGGCTGCGGCCGGACTCGCGAGGAACACGGCCACTGGTGCGATGTCTTTCGGAGTGACCACGCCGAGTCGCGCCCGGCTCTCTGCCTTCTGGAACAGCTTGCGGCTGAATTCGTCCGCCATCAGCCGGTCGTAGGCAAGCGTATCCTTGACGATCGACGGAGTGATCGCGTTCACACGTACGCCGTGGCGCGACACCTCGAGCGCGAGCGTCTTGCTGAACATCAGCACGCCCGCCTTGCCTGCGCCGACGATCGCCTCACCGGGCGTCGCGATCTTGCCTGCGTCCGACGACATGTTGATGATCACGCCGCCCTCGCGGGCGACCAGGTGCGGCAGCGCCGCGTGGCAAGTGTAGATCGTGCTGCTCAGGTGTGCCGCGAGCAGCGGATCGATCAGCTCCGCAGAGATGTCGTGGAGCGGCCGCGGGGTGAGCGGTCCCGACACGCTCGTTACGACGATGTCAAGGGTGCCGAACGCTGCGATCGCCTCGTCGACAAGGCGCTTCGACTCTGCCTGCTTCGTCGGATCTGCCGACACGAACCGTACGTCGACGCCCGGCGCGCGCTCCCGGATGCGCCGGCAGGCGTCCTCGCCGCGTCCAGGATCGCGACCGTTGATCACCAGCTGGCGCACACCGGCCTCGGCTAACTGCGCAGCGAT
>JBAYTM010000027.1:0-11227 GCA_041675685.1 Thiohalobacteraceae bacterium | reverse complement strand
GACTTTTCGCTGGCAATGACGCTGGCGATGTAGGCGATGGCGACGAATACCCAGCCGAGCAGGATGGAGGTCAGAATAAAGAACGCGAACGCGCGCCACAGCTCCGGGTCGCCGAGGCTATCCGACATGAAGCCGATCAGCACACCCGCCACGCCGAAACCGACTGCGGTCGACACGGCGAGGATCGCCGCGTGGCCGACGAACTTGCCGGCGAGCAACTGCACCTTGCCGATCGGATAGGTCAGCAGCAACAGCAAGGTGCCCTGCTCCTCTTCGCCGACGATGGTGTCGTAGGCGAGCAGCAGCGCGATCAGCGGGATCAAAAAGATCGCGAGGCTCGCCAGGCTGACGATGGTGGTGGCCAGCGAGGTGAAACCGACCATGCCCGAGGCCGAGGCGCCGAAGTACGCGAGCCCCATCGCGAGCAGCGCGAACACCAGGGTGATGGACAACACCCAGCGGTTGCGCAGGCCGTCGCGGAACTCCTTGCCAGCGACGATCAACAGGGGGCTCATAGGACCGCCTCGGCGCTGTCCGGCGGTCGATTGTAATGGGCGTAAAGGCTGTCCAACGTCGGCGTGACGACATCGACGTCCTGCACGCCGGGGTCTTCCAGCAGCAGACGCATGATGGCCATTTTGCTGGCCAGAGGCGCGCGCAGTTCCAGGCCGGCGCCGTTGAGCGGTTGGATACGCGCGCCCTCCGCGATCAGTCGCTGCTCCCAGCCTTCGCGACTGCACTGCCCGCGCACCTGTATGCCGATCGGGAGATGCGCACGCTGACTGAGCTCCGCCAGACTGCCCGCCGCGAGCAGACGACCGCTGCCGAGGATGGCGGCGCGATCAATGTGCCGCTCGATGCCGGGCAGTACGTGCGAGGACAGCAGCACCGTGGTGCCCTGCGTGCGCAGTTCATCGAGCATCAGATAGAACTCGCGCGTCGCGGTCGGGTCGAGACCGGCGGTCGGCTCGTCGAGCAGCAACAGGCGCGGATGCCCGAGCAGCGCCTGCGCCAGACCCAGGCGCTGACGCATGCCCTTCGAATAGGTGCGCACGCGCCGGTCCGCGGCATGCGCGATGCCGACCCGCTCCAGCACCGCCGACCGTGCGGCGCGTTCGACGCCCTTGAGGCGGCCGAAATAGTCCAGCACTTCGCGGCCGGTGAGCTGACCATAGAAGCTCACGCTCTCCGGCAGATAACCCATGCGTCGGCGCAGATCCCGGGCCCGATCGCCGGTCGGCGATTCGCCGAACAGCAACACCTCGCCGGCGCTGGCCTCGATCACGCCGAGGATGAGTTTCATGGAGGTGGTCTTGCCGGCGCCGTTGTGGCCCAACAGGCCGAGGATCTCGCCCTCCTGGATGCACAGATCCATATCCTGCAAGGCGACGAAGTCGCCGAAACGCTTGACCACCTTGCGCAGTTCGACGACGGCGCTCATGAGTTGCGCTCCGGGACGTGTTGTTGCGGCGGCAGCATCAGCGGCGCACTGTCGCGCACGCCCTGCGGCTTGAGGATGGGAAACTGTTCCTGCACCCAGCGCAGCGTCTCGACCGCCGGGCTGCTCATCAGAATACGCGCGATCGGATACTTCCAGAGCAGATGATCGACGGCGTCGTTCGGCTCGTACTGTTTGTCGCCGATGCCGTCGGCGTCCAGATCCCAGCCGAGATAATCGCTCCAGTGATTGCCGCGCCCCTCGTGCGACCAATCCTGGTCGCGGGTCGCGACGTATTTCACCTGCACGCGGTTGCGCAGGAAGCTGTTGCCGTGCACCTCGTTGTCCTCCGAACCCGCGGTCAGGTGGATGCCGATGTCGCTGTCGGCGAAGCTGTTGCCATGAATCTTGTTGAACTGCGAGTTGTAGATGAAGATCGCCTTGCCCTCCGCACCCGCGACGGCATCGCCGCCCGTGGCGTAACCGGTGCCCTCCTTGACGCGCTCCACGCGGTTCCCGGCGATGGTGCTGTAGGTGATGTAGTTCATGAGCATGCCGTAGTTGCCGTCCCGCTCCGAGCTGTTGTCGAGCACCGTCAGGTACTTCGACTGCATCAGCGCATACCCGGTCCGCGTATCGTAGGTGCGGTTGCCGATGACCTGGTTGGAGTAGGAAAACATGTAGTGGATGCCATAGCGCAGATCGTGCAGGACGTTTTCCGCCAGCACGTTGTTCTGACTGGTGTCGATATAGATCCCGTCGCGCGCATCCCAGACCTCGTTTCCACGGATCTCGCCGCCGGTGACGGCATAGAGGTGAATGCCGTTACCCCGATCCTGCGAGCGGATGGACGGATCGCCGCGCACGCGGTTGTTCAGGACCCGAGGCGCTTTGGACGCATCCAGCCAGACGCCGAAGGCGTTCCCGTCCAGACTGTTGTCGGCCAAGGTAACGCGGTCCGCGCTGCGCTCGACGAAGATGCCCGCGTTCATGTCGGTGAGATTGTGGCCCGAGCCGATGATGGACAATCCGCGTACCGTGACGTCGGGCGCCGAGATGCGCAGCACATCGCCCTCGCCTCCCCCGTCGAGCACCGCACCGGGATCGCCGACCAGGGTCAGCGGCTTGTCGATACGCAATCCGCCGCGGTAATGTCCGGCGGGCAGACGCAAGGTCGACCCGGCCGGCAGTTCGTCCAATACCGCCTGAATATCGGTTTCCTGGGGAGCAAGCACCCGCTCGGCTGCCAGCGGTAGCGCCATCAACAGCAGCCCGAGCGAAAACATCCAACCCACTAACAGAGACAGGCTTCGACGCATGACATACTTATCAGATCAAACCGACGGCGGATGCGCGGCGATGCCGCGACACCCGCCCGGTCCGGACCTTAGGCCTCGACCAGCATACGGCCGTTCATTTCCATATGCAGTGCATGACAGAAC
The DNA here is from genome assembly GCA_041675685.1 of Thiohalobacteraceae bacterium. Classification (GTDB taxonomy): domain Bacteria; phylum Pseudomonadota; class Gammaproteobacteria; order Thiohalobacterales; family Thiohalobacteraceae; genus JAHJQQ01. The sequence goes on along the minus strand of JBAYTM010000027.1, from coordinate 8,347 downwards.
CAGCTGCAGTAGTACCAATGCACGCCGGGTTTGTCGGCAATGAAGGTGACCGACGAGGTCTGCTGCGGGCTGATCTCCATGCTGACGCCGTGATTGACCATGACGAAGCCGTGCGAGACGTCCTCGATCTGATCCACGTTGGTGATGACGACGGTCACCTCGTCGCCCTTTTTGACGTTGAACTCGCTGAGCCCGAAGCTCGGCGCAGACGAGGTCATGTAGACGCGGACCCGGTTGCCGTCACGAATGACCTTGTTGTCCTGCTCGAGGACCACTCCATCCTTCTTCGCCATCGCCACGGTCTGGGCAAAGAACGGATCGTCGCGTTTCCAGAGCTTCAGCGGGCGGATCTGGTCGCGACGCACCAGGATACAGTCGTGCGGTTCGGCGAAGGTCGGACCGTCGTGCACCAGTTTCATCTCCTCGCCGGAAATATCGATGAGCTGGTCGTTCTCCGGATGCAGCGGCCCGCAGGGCAGGAAGCGGTCTTTGGAGAACTTGCTGAGCACCACCAGCCATTTGCCATCGGCGTCGCGCGACTCGGTGAGGCTCGCGTGATTGTGTCCGGGCTGATAATGGACATCGAGTTTCTGGCGAATATAGTTGACCTTGTCGCCCTGGTACGCCTTGACCGCATCGGCCATGTTCCACTTGACGACTTGGCTGTCGATGAACAACGTCGTGTAGGCGTTGCCACGTCCATCGAACGTGGTATGCAGCGGCCCAAGGCCCAGCTCCGGCTCACCGACCACCACGTCGCGCTCGTCCTTCAACTTGCCGGCGAACAGGTCGTCGAGCTTTTCGATCGAGATCATGGTGACGGTCGGCGACAATTTGCCGTTGGCGATGAAGTATTTGCCGTCCGGCGAGGTATTCAGGCCATGCGGGCTCTTCGGCACCGGGATGTAGCGGGTCAGTTCCGAACCGTGGCGCCCGTCGACGATCGGCACTTTGGAGTCGCCCAGGGTGGTGAACTTGCCGGCCTTGACCGCAGCCTCGATGCGCGGAATGTTGAACACCACCGCCCAGTCGCGCTCGTTGCGCATGGTGTCGGCGAGGGTCACGCCGCCTTCCGAGTTGTAGCAGGTCGAGCAGGCATATTTGCCGGTGTAATCGGCATCGGTGTTGTCCAGATTGCCATCGACGATCACCTGCCAGGCGACCTCCATGGTGTCGGCGTTGATGGCGTTGAACATGGTCAGGTACTTGCTCGGGTCCGCCAGGTCACGACCATCGTTCGGGTGCGGGATGATGAACTCGGCATTGGCGAACACGTAATTGGTGCGCGGCACCTTCTGCAAGCGCAGGCCGTGGATCGCCGAGACGTTCGGGATGGTGACGATCTTGTCGCATTTCATCACGTCGAGGCGAATGCGCGCGACGCGCGTATTGGCCTTGTCGTTGATGAACAGATAACGGCCGTCATAGCGTCCGTCGGTCATGCTGATATGCGGATGATGGGCGTCGCCATTCGGGTACTTCGCGCTTTCGCCCAGAACCTGCTTGCTCTCGTTGGTGATGCCCCAACCCGTCGCGCTGTCGATATTGAAGACCGGGATGCGCATCAGTTCGCGCATCGACGGCACGCCCATCACCCGGACTTCGCCCTGATGGCCGCCACTCCAGAAACCATAGTATTCGTCCAGCTCGCCCGGCCCGACGTGGATGTCGTTGCCGGCATCCTCGGCCTGCGCAGACCTGGTGGCGATCAGGCCGGTCCCGAGTCCCGTGCCCGCGACACCCGCGAGCGCGGCCGCGCTCAGGAAGTTTCGGCGCGAAACGCCGGTATGTTCTGGATCTTTGCTCATGGTGAAACCTCCATCGTTGTTGTTACGGTACGGTGAGTAACAGGTTTTGCCTGTCTAGGGTTCGGCGTTGACCGCAATCTGCTCTAACCCCGATTTGGAATGCTGTTCCGGCGCTGCCACCTTTTGCGACATGCGCGTGGCCTTTTCCTTGCGTTTGCGGCGATCGATCAGCGGCGGGCACTTATGGTTATCCCAATAAGTCACCTGGCAGTCCAGGCAGTAATGACATTCATTGAGATTGATTTCGCCGGTGTCGTGGATCGCCTGGATCTCGCACTCGTTGGCGCAGATCTGACAGGGTTTCCCGCACTCGCGGCGCCGCCGCAGACCGTTGGTCAGGCTCAACTTGGCCGGGACGGCAAGCGCGGCGCCGAGCGGGCAGAGGTATTTGCAATAGAACTTGCAGTTGAAGGCAGACACCGCGACCAGCCCAAGAGCGTAGAGCACGAAAGGCCAGTGACGATCGAAGCGCAGCGTGATCGCGGTCTTGAAGGGCTCGACCTCGGCATAACGTTCCGCCGCACCCAGCGACTGCAGTGAGATGCCGAACAGGACCAAAAGGATGAGGTATTTGATACCCCAGAGCCGGTCGTGGATGATCTGCGGCAGCACGTACTGCTTCACCTTGAAGTAGCGCGCGATTTCATTGACCAGCTTTTGCAGTGCGCCGAAGGGACAGAGCCAACCACAATACACACCGCGTCCCCACAGCAACAAGGAGCCGGCCACGAAGGTCCAGAGGATGAACATGGTCGGATCGATGAGGAAGGTATTCCAGCTGAAATCATTGATCAGCGAGCTGGTAAAGGTCAGCACGTTGACGATGGAGAGCTGTCCGAGCAGATACCAGCCGATGAAGAACAGCGTGTACAGCTGAAAGGTCGTGCGAAGATAAAAGATCACCCGCGGGAACCGCACCAGCCAATCCTGCAGCGCCATGATCAGCGTCAGCAGCGAAAGCCCGGCCACCAGGACGAAGATCTGGAACTGCCGTTCGCGCCAGACACCGACCCAGATCGGCTCGTCGGCCGCTTCGACGGTAGCCGTCTGCACCGGGCGATCGATGAAATTCTCGGGGATCTGGTATTCGCCGTCGAAGCTCGAGAACACACTGTCGAGCGGGCCGGTCTGGCGTTTCACCAGCAGTTCCAGGCCCCAGGGCCGACCGGGGTCGAAACTGTGATTGTCACGGACGATGAAGATCGCCATCTCGCCGAACTTCGGCATGCCTTCGGCATAGACGTCGCTGAGGCGGTGGTAGTCGAGATCGCGGAAGGAAATTTCGCGATCGCCCTGGGTCAGCTGAATACGATCGAAGATGCCGCCGCGCACGTAGCCGGAGCCTTTGAAGGAATAGCTGCCGTTGGCCATCATGCCGATCGCGTGCTCGCCGGGCTTGAGCTCCGCCATCAGCCAGTTGAATTGCGACTCGCCCAGCAGATTGCGGCCGATGGTGGGCGCGTTCAGATGTGCATAATAGAGATCGATGAAGGTGTCGCCGGCCTGTTCGGGCGGGGCATCTTCCAGCCCCTCGGCGGCCGTGCCGGCAAAGCTCTTGTCGACCTCACCGCGCGTCAGGTGCAGGCGCCGGATCGCGCCGTTGCCCGTCAGGGTGCGCCAGTCCTGCTTTTCGTAGAACTCCGAGCGCACGCGCGCAGGCTCCGCCGTCGCACGTGCCTGTACCTCGATCAGCCCGCGGGACGCCGCCACCTTGCGCCCGGCCCGCAACAAACCCTCGTTCATCACCATGACGGTCACGGTCGCGCCGGTGATGGCGTCGATGTTGACGTAACCGGGGCGCGTGCCCGCGCCAACCTTGATGTGATCGGTGACGTTTTTGCCGCGGTACTGGTTGACGAATTCGGTGAGTCGGGACTCCGGTATGCCCACCAGCAGGATTGGCTCGTGGTGTTCCAGCACGGTCGCGCCGATGATATTGCCATTGACGTCGATACCGACCAATTGGTTGATCGGTTTCCCCGAATACGCGGGGATGGGATTGATGTCGTTGGTGCGGAACAGGTACCCGAGCACCTCCTCGCCGCGCATTGCAGTGGAGGCCAGCGGATCGCCCGCAAACTCGGTGAATGTGGAGGCCTCTGGAAAGAAGTCCTTCGCTGCCGGATAGGTCGCGGCAACCGGCGCGGCCCCGACGAAATCGATGACCGCCAGCGACAGCCACAGGGATAATAACAATCGATACAACGGAAGCCCCTGGGTTCGTTATCGTGGACGGATAGGAGACCATTCCGCCCCAACGCATACATTGACCTGAATCAAATAAGCAAACCGCATGCCTGTTTGCTGCGGTACCATATCAGGTATTGAAGCACGCGTCCGCGGCGACGGCGTCCGTGCCCAAAACCCTGGCGGCAACACGGGTCCAGCGAAACGCTCGTGCGGCAGTACGAAGCGTTTTCCAGGCTGCGGACTATCCTCATTGACTCGGCATGCAGGATGCGATCGACCACAATGGCCTCCCGATCTTCCGCATTACCCTTGTGTAAGCGGCCGCCGCTATGACGGCGGAATCCGCGGCGGCGGTAACCCGTGTCCGCTGAAGCCCCGGCCAGCGACCACCGCGCGCCGCCCAGGCGCGATCCCCTTTTCGATCGCAAGGGCGTCGCCTGGCTCGCCCTGGCGATCACGGTGCTGCTGACTCTCGTAGCCTGGCGCCATGCTCAAACGGACCTGTCGCAACTGGCCCGCGAGCGATTCCTGTTGCTCGCCGAGGCGGCCCGAGCCGTCGTGGTGGATCGCATGGCGGACTATGAAGAGGTGTTGCGGGGCGGGGCCGCACTGTTCGTTGCCAACCCGCAGGTAAGCCGGGAACAATGGCGCACCTACGTACAGGGACTGGAACTCGACACCTATCTCCCGGGCATCCAGGGTCTGGGCTTCGCGGTGGTGCTGCCGGCGGAAGCCAAGGCCGCCCACGAGCAGGCAGTCCGGGCCCAGGGCTATCCCGAATACCGGATCCGTCCACCCGGTGACCGGGACCCGCTCAGTGCCATCGTCTATCTGGAGCCTTTCACCGGCCGCAACCTGCGCGCCTTCGGCTTCGACATGTATTCCGACCCCGTGCGCCAGGAGGCCATGGACCGCGCCCGCGACACCGGCCTTCCCGCCTTGTCGGGCAAGGTGACACTGGTGCAGGAAACGGGCACCGGCGTACAACCCGGCTTCCTGATGTACGTTCCGGTCTACTACGACCATATGCCGCAGGAGACTGTCGCGGAACGGCGCGCCGCCTTGCGTGGATTCGTCTACAGCCCGTTCAGGGCCTTCGACCTGATGCACAGGATTTTCGAATATCCAGGCAAGGACGTTCAGGTCGAACTGTTCGACGGCAGCGCGGGCCGGAACAACCTGCTTTTCGACTCCGGGATCGGCGACCGCGTCGCCGACCATGTGAGCGACATGGACTTGGAGGTCGCGGGACACCTCTGGGTCGCACGTTTCCACAGCAGCCGGGCGTTCGAAGCCAGCCGCGCAAGCACACAACCCAGCATCATACTGATCGGCGGACTGGCACTAAACCTCTTGCTGTTCACGGTTCTCTACATGAATGCGCGGCACCGGCAGCGAATGCGCGCGGCGGCCGATGAACTTGAACAGAGCCGCGACAGCTACAAGACCCTGGTCGAAAACATTCCCGGCTCCGTATTCCGCTCGCGCATCGAAGCGGCTTGGGAGATTCAACATGTCAGTATCGGCATCGAGGCGCTGACAGGCGAACCGCGCGAGCGCTACCTGTCCGGCGAACTGTCCTACGATGACCTTATCCACCCGGACGACCGGCCGCTGGTGCAGGCCGCCATCAGGGACGCCATCATCGACCGGACCGCGTACCGCGTCGAATACCGCATCCGATCGACCGACGGCCGAACCCGTTGGGTCGCCGAACGCGGCCGCGCCAGCTACAGCGAAACCGGTCACCCGCGATGGTTGGACGGTGTGATCCTCGACATCGACGACCGCAAACGGGCCGAGATCGCGATTCACGAACTGGCGTTCCAGGACGCCCTCACCGACTTACCGAACCGCCGCCTGCTGCTCGACCGTCTCGAACATCAACTCGCCATCAGCGGCCGCACCGGCAGGCCGGGCGCATTGCTGTTCATCGACATGGACAACTTCAAGACCGTCAACGATACGTTCGGCCATGCCGTCGGCGATCTGCTGCTGATCGAAGTCGCATGCAGACTGCGCGCTACCGTCCGGGAAAGCGACACCGTCGCACGGATAGGCGGCGACGAATTCGTCGTGATGCTGGACGAACTGAGCGGGACCTGTGCCGAAGCGCCGGCACTGGCCGCCGACATCGCGCAGAAGATCCTCGAAGAACTCAATCGCCCGTACGACCTGCGCGGTCACCAGTGCATCAGCACACCCAGTATCGGCATCGCGTTGTTCTGCGGCCAGGACTTGAGTCCCGACCAGCTGATCAGGCGCGCCGACCAGGCCATGTACCAAGCCAAGTCGGCGGGGCGGAACCGGGTGGAGTTTTACGAGTGATCGCTCGGGGCTTTTGCGTTCCGGGCATCGCCGTGGCGCCGACCGCCAAACTTGTCCCGCTCCGCCACACGGCAGTCACCTGCGCCGCGAGACGGCGCCGACCACCGCGAGCCCACTGAACAACAACCAGGCAGCGGCCGGCACGGGTACTGCACTAACTTTTACGGTGGCGCCTTGGAAGTCGACAAACTGAGCCGCGAGGGTTGTCGCGGAAAAGAATGCACCAGCGGGAAAATCGTTTTCCGCAACAGAGAAACTCGCGGAACCTGACGCCAGCGTGTTGAACGTGAAGGTACCGACCAAGCTCGGGCCGCTCAAACCATTGAACTCTCCGAATCCAAGGCCGTTCAACTCCCCGGAAAATACGTCGGGTTGGCGTCGGAAGTCCGGATCGTCGCCCAAGCCCGCGTCGAATACGAATGAAATGAACTGCAGTACCGAGTCGTCGAAGAAGACATCGACACCACCCCCCATAGTGGCGTCGTCGCTAAAGTCCATCATCAGTTGCAGCGAGACAGTATTACCCAGCACGGCATTCTGATTCAGTGGCTCCAGCGAGATAGTTGCGGCTTGTGAACTCGCGCACGCCAATGTGAAACAGGCGCCAGCAAGCCAGGATAGGCGAGATGACATGGCACTCCTCCCGTTGTTGTTATGATCGCCGGTTGTTCCGGCGTGTTCCGTTGTTGGCCTTCTTGATTTCGGAGGACAGGCCGATGGCCCGCCTCCGCTAAATTGAGCCCGGTTGGCAGGATCCTGTCAAGTCGGGTGTTCCACCTAATTTGGCAATCGCTTTAAGCGCTTTTTTTCATCCGCCAGACCTTTTCCGAACGTTCCTCATAGAGACCAAACGCTTTCTCGTGTCCGCATGGGGCCGCCCTCGGAGAAACCGGTTGAATAATCTTCCGCGTACGTCTTTAATCAAAAAAGAACGCAACAACAAACATAACAACAGGGAGGAGCAACCATGTGGAGGGTTTCATTCTCGCGCGTGCCTTTTCGCGTCTTTGGCAGTCTCGTTTTAGCTTTAGCCATCCCCGGTTTTAACCTGCATGCCGCGGTCGCTTTCGAATCCGGCCAAGTACGTCCCTTGGCAATGTCAGCCGACGCGAACAAGCTCTATGCTGTCAACACGCCCGATGCGCGTTTGGAGATATACGACGTAGGTGCCGACGGTCTGGTACACCGGCATTCCGTGCCGGTAGGGCTCGAGCCTGTTGCGGTCGCGGTACAAGGTGACCACGCGTGGGTCGTTAACCACCTTTCAGACAGTATCAGTGTCGTCGATGTTTCCGCGGCGACTCCGTATGTCGTTCGCACCCTGTTGGTCGGTGACGAGCCGCGGGATATCGTCTTTGCGGGCCCGGATTTTAGTCGCGCATTCATAACGACGGCCCATCGCGGACAGAACAGTCCGTACACCGACGACGCCGACCCCGGCGAAATGACCACGCCCGGCGTGGGCCGTGCTGACGTGTGGGTTTTCGACACGAACAATTTGGGCACGTCACTCGGCGGTACACCTCTCACCGTCGTGACTTTGTTCGGGGACACACCTCGCGCGCTGGCGGTCAGCCCGGACGGCGGCACCGTCTATGCTGCCGTATTTCTGTCCGGGAACCAGACTACGGTGATCAACGAAGAACTCGTCTGCAATGGCGGCGCGAACGCGCCTGCCTGCCAAACCGAAGACGCTCAAAGCCTGCCCGGCGGACTGCCCGCGCCAAACTCGACCGTGAACGGCAATATTCCTCAACCCGAAGTCGGGCTGGTCGTGAAATTTGACGGAACACACTGGGTGGACGAGCTGGGACGCAACTGGGATGCCGCGGTACGCTTCAGCCTTCCCGACCTGGACGTGTTTGCGATCGACGCCAACGCCACCACACCCTTTGAAATGGGGAGCTTTGCGCAGGTCGGAACCGTGCTCTACAACATGGCGGTCAATCCCGTCAGCGGCAAGGTGTATATCGCCAACACCGAGGCACGGAACGAAGTGCGTTTCGAAGGCTCCCGGCCGG
>JBAYTM010000026.1:0-11294 GCA_041675685.1 Thiohalobacteraceae bacterium | reverse complement strand
TATCGCCCCGGCTTGCTCGTACCAATGCCTCGGGACCGAATAATCTTCGCGGTGCTCGGCCAAACGGATCGCCCGGTCCAGCGCGACCCAGCACGAAGCCTTGGAATGAACGAAATGATAGGCGCCGGTGCGAAATTCCCAGATCCCATGGTCCGGCTCCGGCCAGCGGCGGCACACGGTGTCGGCCAGATCGCAGATGAAGTCCCAGTAGTTGGGTGCGATGTCACGTTCGCCGCCGTGTGAGATCCAGGCCAGTTCCAAGAGTTCGCCATAGCTGTCCAACTGCGTCTGGCGGTAGGCGCGATTGCCGATGCGAACCGGCACGCTGCCTCGGTATCCTTCGAGCCAGTCCAGCTCGATCTCGGTGAGACGGCGGTCGCCGTCGACGCCGTACATGATTTGCAGTTGCTCCGCGCTACCTGCCGCACTGCGTTGTATGAAGGCGCGAAAGCGATCGGCCTCGCGACTGAAGCCCAGCGGATACAGGGCACGGATCGCAAACACCGAGTCGCGGATCCAGCTGTAACGGTAATCCCAGTTGCGATCGCCGCCCGTGGATTCGGGTAGCGAGGTGGTTGCGGCCGCCACCACGGCGCCGGTGCGTTCGAAGGTCAGCCCTTTCACCACCAGCAGCGAGCGCAGCACTTGGCGATCGTCGCGGTACGGCGCCGGAGTCCGGTCGATCCAGTCATGCCACCACCGTTCGGTCGTCCGCAGGCTGCCGATCGCGTCGTAGTCTTGGCCATCGACCCGTTCCGCCAGCGCCGACAGCGCCTCGGGCGCTTCGAAACGGATCGCCAGCGAGATCCGCTCGCCCTCCGCCAGCGCGTGGGTTGCCCGCAATGCGCGGGCCTGCTCGACCTGCAACGGAAAATCGGCTTGTATCAGCAGCCCATTGTTGCTGCCGATCGCCGTGTATACGCCTTTGCTCCATTCCGCGACCTGGGGGATGATCGATCCGTAGTCGAAGCGCGGCACGATATCGACACACACTCTGGACCGCCCGCGGATGGCCTCGACGATGCGCATGACGCAATACCGGCGGTAGATTTCCGGCTCGTGATTCATCTGAAAGAAATCCGTGACGGCGAAGCTGCCGGTCTCGGTCTCGAACTGCGTGCGCAACACCAGCGTGTCGTCGAGGTAGCGGCGTTCCACTTGGTAGTCGTCGGTATCCGGCGCGATACGGCAATAGCCTCCCTGCCCCCAGTCCAGCAGCCGGCCGAAACAGCTATCCGCATCCATGCGCGGCATGCAGCACCAGTCGATCGAACCCGAACGCCCGACCAGGGCGATGCAATGACAATCGCTGATCAGCGCATAGTCGGAGATCGGCGGATAGGGGTCGCTTGTCGAAGATCGCATGTTCTTCGTTCCCAGATGGTCAAATCCTGTATGGCGGCCACGGCGAAAAGTATCCGGAACTCTCAGCCATGGTTCTTGCCGACATTGCGCTGGTAGGCCAATCGGTGCCGGCTGGGCGCGCGCTCCTCGAGGAGGCGTGCCGCCAGCACCAGGATCGCGGCCAGGAACACCAGACTGGACGGCACCCACATGATCAACCCACCGAGTTGTTGATCTTCCAGCGGCGTATAACCGAACCCTCCAGTGGTTACCGCGTAGGGCGCATACCAGGGCGATTTCGAAAACGTCAGCAATACGCCGAGCAGGCCGCTGTGCAACGCCGTCGTGAACAGGTAGACGATCGCTACGGCATTGCGGCTGCGATCTCGGCTCAGCAGCAGCGCCGACCAGAACAGCAAGGCCGATACGAAGAAACTGAGGTGCTGCAGGGCGTGCACCGCATCGCTGGCCAGGCTGGCATTGAACAGGACTGGCAGGTGCCAACCCCAGAGCGCGACGGCGTGCAGCGCCCAGGCGCCGGCCGGCGACAGCGACCAGCGGCCGGCGCGCCGCACCACCCTCTTGCGGTTCAGCCGCACAAACCCGTCGCGTAGGCGGTCGGGCAAGCCCCATAGCAGCCGGCCGGCCGGGCGGCTCAGCACCAGCAGCGGTGCGCTCAACAGTATCAGCAGCTCGTGCTGGATCATGTGCATGAAGAACAGCTGGCCGCCGAGCGTGTCGACCGGCGGTAGCAGCGCGATAAACAGGACAGACCAGCCGGTCCAGAACAACAGGGCATCCCGGCGCGCGCCGCCGCCCATGCGCGAACGCCGTCGCCCGATTGCACGGCCGCGTACGTAACACCAGCCCATGCCGAGCAGCAGCAGGACCGACCAGGGATCGAGGGAAGACCAGACGATGCCGTGCGCCCCGTCCGCGACGTGCGCCACTGCCGGCTCGCCGAATATCAACAGCAGCAGCGGTGCAAGATTGCGCGCGCGTTGCAGCCAATTCAGGATCACTGTGCCCTCCGCCTACCAGACCAGATAACGGTCCCATCCCGCGTACGAATGCCGCATGGGGCCGCGCGGCAGCGAGAACAGAATGACCAGCGCACCGACGACGAGGCTGCCGACAGTACTGCCGGCATGGGTGCCGGCCAGTATCCAGGGCGCGATCAACAGCCAGCCGCCGAACAGCAGATTCAGTGCACGCAGCGGCCTGGCCACTTCGGAGAACGCGGCGATCGATACCGTAAAGATCATCGCGCCGACGAAGTGATCGCTATCGGCCATCGCGCCCTCGGTGCCGAAGATGGCACGCGTGAACATCAACCAGACGCCCAGCGCCGCACAGAGCAATAGCCCCTTCGGCAAGGCCGCGGACTGCCCCTTGAGCAGACCGATGTCCGCGATGTCGATAGACAGCGGCGGGCCACCCGACGCCGTCGCGCCGGTCATGGTGCCGCCGTGCCAGAACGGCTTCCAGACGCCTTTTCCCTCACGCCGGGCGCGCAGCATGAATTGCACCATGGCGAGGATCTCGTCGAATGAATAGGGGAGCATCCAGACCATGGCCGCCGCGGATATCAGGCACAGCGTGCACCAGGTGCCGATGACGATGGGCTGAATGACGATGAAAAAGATACTCACCGCACCGAGCGGGATTACCAGAAAACCGAACATGCCGACCATCCAGGGCATGGTGCGCCAGCGGCGCCGGTCGCCCATCATGCCGGAAAGGGCCTCGAGCAGATAAGCGAGTGCGCCCAGTCCGGCGTCGGCAATCGGCCAGGCGCGCGAGACTTCCGAGGTGATGATGCGCGCGGTGCCTTCGCCAAAAAAGGGATCGGCGACGCGTTCGATATGCCCGAGCTGATACGCGGTCAGATAACGCGCAATGAAAAATCCGACGAGGGCGAGCCCGATAATCGGCAGGCGCTGCGACCAGGACGAGGGCGAATAACTCCATCCCGGCGGGATGTCGTCTTCCTGCTTCATCGCCGCCATGCTCATGCCCGGCATCATCGGCACCAGGATCGCGAAGGCGATCGCCAGGGCGCCGACCAGGGTATCGTTGTTGTAGGCGGCGGCGGTCGGCGCCCAGAACAGCAGTGGCGCGCTGATCAGCCAGAGCCCGACCGCGCAACTGCCCCATTGCGCCCAGCGGTGACGCCAGAACAGCGACAGGCTTGCGAATCCGATGAGCAGCACGCCGCTAAGCGTGTCGCTCCATGCCAGCCACTGGCCGCGCGTCGCCGGGTCTGCCAGATCGCGTTCCAGTGTGACGGCGTACACGCGTTGGCTGAATTGCCCCTCTTCGCCGTAACCGAGGATCCAGGGCGAGCCGATCAACCAGAAGCCGAGCGCAATATTGGCGAAATGCACCCATAGCATGTTCTGATGCATGGTCTGCATCTGCCGCATATGCGAATCGGCAGGCTGCTGCCCGGGCGTTCGTTGTTCTCGATTCGATTGCCGGTCCATGGGCTTCCCGTCCCTATAAGGAGTTCTTCGTTTTGTCCTCCGGCATGGTCGCTATTCGCCGAAGGCGATGGTCGACAGCAGTGCGAGCTCGGCCTGCCGGGAATCCAGGCGCGTGTGCTGAACGACGATGGGCACATCCGACTCGATCAGTGAGGCGAAGTCGGTGTCGACCGGAATCGGCTCGGGGTCGCGCAGCTCGTTGAAGCGCAGATGCAGCGTGCGGCGCGCCGGCACCGTAACGGCGTAAGGCCCCGCCGGCTCGCGGTCCGCGAAGAACACCCGGATGCTCACCTTTGCAGCGCGATCCCCGGCGTTCAGGAGACAGGCGGTTTCATGGCTGGTAAGCGCGCGCGAATCTCCGGTGCTGCCGGATGGGATATAACCCTCGGCGATCGCCCAGCGGGTCTTGCCGATCGCGGTCATCGGGTGCTCCCGGTTACGGTCTGGCGCGGCCACACCGGGCGAAACAACGGCATCGCGGCGCGCGGACGCGTGAAAACGGACGCGTTGGAATTTGCAGGAAGGGTGCCAGTACCGAGCGACGGCCAGTTTGCGGAATTCGAGCCGCAGGGGCATTCGAGCGCCCCGCGGGCGTCTCGATCTGCTGCGGCAATGCGGTAATTTTTTCCCGGCATTGTAGGAAGTGCACGAGGGCAGCCGGAGTCGTCCCCTCAAAAGCGGGCGCCTCGGGTCCGTTATTCCGGCAAGGTGTAACGGGCGTTGATGAGTTCGCGGATCATCTCGCGCGTCTCCCCTGGCGTGAGGTCCATACGGGTTTCGATGCGCGCGGCCTCGTCCGCCAGGAGCGGATCGCGGATCGCGTGACGGAACCAGCTCGAGTAATCGCCGCGACGCAGATGAAACATCCAGGTGTCGTCGTCGATGCCTTGCGCGATCTGAGAGAAGATGGCGAGGTTCTGCGCCTTCAGGTTGGTCCGCCCCTCCGGACCCCGGAAATAAAAACTGTACCAGCGCAAATCGCCTTCCGCATACTTGCGATGATGCCGGATGCGCTCCGCCTGGCCGGGCTGCGGCTCCAGTTGAAACGGCGTCTGGGACTCATCGGCGAACCAGGCGACTACCTTCCCGGACTCGTACTGCAAACCTTCCGGCCAGACCAGCGTTCTCTGCGTGGCGTTGGCAAAGTTCTCCAAGGTGGCTTCGGGCGAATGGCCGATCGCTATGACGGTGTCGAGCGAGTCGAGCAGGGTCGAGGCGATGTGGTCGGGGTGTACCGTGACCAGAATGGTTTCGCCCAACACCCGGGGCAGCGAATTCGCACTGTGTCCCCAGGTATCCGGCAGCATATGATGCGCCTCGTCCAGCAACAGCCAGTGCGGGCGGCCGGTGCGGGCCCGCAGTGCGTGCAGATTCGGCATCAGTTGGGCGATGAAACCTGGTCGGTCGTCGAGCGATATGCCGAGCAGGTTGATGCTCAGGTTGACCTTCGGATCTTCGAGGATCGACAAGACTTCGTTGATGCTGGGTGCGCGCCACTGGTTGCCAAGCGCCACCACGTCGCGCAAGGTGCCGTAATCCCCCTCCGGATCGACGATGCACACCTGATAATCCATTTCGATGAGGCGTTCGATCACGCCCGCCGCGAGCGTGGACTTGCCGCTGCCGGACGGACCGGCCACCAAAATGTTGTGGCCGTAGGGCGCGAACTGTACAGCGCTTCCATCCGCTCGCGTGCCGAGCAGAATCCGGTTGCGATGAATGGTGCCCTCCATTTCGGACAGGTCATCGGCAATCAGCGCCTCGATGAGCTCGCGGACGCCCTCGCCGTTCTCGCCCCGGGTGACGAAGGCCGCGCCCTCCTTGAGGGAGGTGACGGCGTTGGCCACCGCGACCGCGCATTCGCAGCGCTCCAAAAACGAGTGATCGTTCTCGGCGTCGCCGACACCGACCGCCTCATGGCGCGACAACCCGAGCCTCTGCAAGGCGTATTCCAGCCCGCTCGCCTTGTTGATGCCGGCAGGCAGCACCATGACGGAACTGCGATTGGCGATCACCTGCGCCTCGAGACCCAGTTCCCAGATCGCGTCCTGCACGACGCCGCGGTGGGGCTCCAACGTCGCCACGACCGCCTGCCCGATCTCGAGCGGCGTCACGCCGCGCGCACGCAGCGTCTTCAGAAACAGTTTGGAAGGGGGATTGGCGAGGACAATCTCGCCGCGCGTCTCCGGATCGTATACGACCGCACCGTTTTCGGCGACGACCAGATCGAACATCCGCACGCAATCGCAGACCGCCAACAGATCGTCCAGCCGGCGACCGGTGATAAGAATGATCCGTCGTCCGGAGGACCTGAGACGTTTGAGCGCCGCGGCGGTTTCCACAGCGATGCGGTCGTGGGTTGCGAGCGTGCCGTCGTAGTCGGCGACAAGTACCAGATAGCGCATTGGTCCACTCCCTCGGATGCCGGTCGCATACGACCGGACCAGGCAGCCACGCCTGCTGCTGTGATCGGGCGTCGGTCGAATTCTAGCCTATAAGTCGCGATCGGGCAGACCACCGCGCGACGCGCGCCGTCTCGCTCATGGCGCGCGGCCCTCGGACGATAGGCTCAACGCTCATCCTGCGCAGCCGGGGGCCTGCTCGCGGGCGCGACCTCCGCCGGTTTGTCCTTGAATACCCGTTTGATCGCAACGTAGAACAGCGGGATGAAGAAGATGCCGAGCAGCGTGCCGGCGATGGTGCCGCCGAGTACGCCGGTGCCGATGGCGTTCTGCGCGCCCGAACCCGCACCCGTCGCCAGTGCGAGCGGCAGGACACCGAAACCGAATGCGAGGGACGTCATCAAGATCGGGCGCAACCGCATGCGCACCGCAGTGAGCGTCGCCTCGATCAGCTCCTTGCCTTCCTGTTCCATCTGCGCCTTGGCGAACTCGACGATCAGGATCGCGTTCTTCGACGACAGTCCGATGGTCGCCAACAGCCCGACCTGGAAGTACACGTCGTTCGACAGGCCGCGGCCGGTCGCGGCGAGCAGCGCGCCGATCACGCCGAGCGGCACCACCAGCATGACGGCAAAGGGCACCGACCAGCTCTCATACAACGCCGCGAGACAGAGAAACACCACCAACAGCGATAGCGCATACAGCGCAGGCGCCTGCGCGCCCGAGCGCCGTTCCTCGAACGAGGTGCCCGTCCATTCGTAACCGATGCCGGGCGGCAGTCGGGTCATGATCTCCTCGACCGCCGTCATGGCATCGCCGGACGACAAACCGGGTGCCGCCTGACCGAGCAACTCCACCGAGGGTTGACCGTTGAAGCGTTCCAGACGCGGCGAGCCGTACGCCCAGCGCGCCGAGGTAAACACCGACAGCGGCACCATCTCTCCGCGGTCGTTGCGGACATACCATTGGGACAAGTCTTCGGGTTTCATGCGCGCATCGGCCAGCGCCTGCATGTAGACCTTCTTGATACGGCCGCGGTCGATGAAGTCATTGACGTAGGTACCGCCCCAGGCCGTCGCCAGGGTGTGGTTGATATCGGCGACCGCGACGCCGAGCGCGCCGGCCTTGGCGTAGTCGATGTCGAGCTGATACTCCGCGACGTCATCCTGGCCGTTGGGTCGCACGCCCACCAGGCGCGAGTCCTGCGCGGCCAGCCCGAGGAACTGATTGCGCGCGCCGATCAATGCGTCGTGCCCGAGACCGCCGAGGTCCTGCAACTGCACGTTGAAACCGCTCGACGTACCCAGCTCGATCACCGCGGGCGGCACGAAGGCGAACACCATCGCCTCGCGGATCTGCTGGAAGGCGCCCATGGCCCGCGCCGCGACCGCGTGGACCTCCTGCCCCGGCTCGGTGCGTTCCTCCCAATCTCTCATGCCGACGAAGCCGAGGCCCATGTTCTGACCCGTGCCGCCGAAGCTGAAACCGGCGACGGTGAAGATCGAGCGCACGTTGTCCTTCTCGGTCTCGAGGAAATGGTGCTCGATCTTTTTCAGTACCTCGACCGTGCGCTCCTGGGTCGCACCGGCCGGCAGGACCACTTGCGCGAACATCAGCCCCTGATCCTCTTCCGGCAGGAAGGCGGTCGGCATGCGCATGAACAACAGCCCGAGCACCGCGACGATGGCCAGATAGATCGCCAGAAAGCGCAGGCTGCGGTGCAGTATCTTGCCGACCGCGGATTCGTAGCGCCGCGTGTTGCGCGCGAACACGACGTTGAACCAATGGAAAAAACCGCCGAACCAGCCGCCTTCGCCGTGTTCATGGCCCTTTTCGACCGGCTTCAGCATGGTTGCGCACAAGGCCGGCGTGAAGATGATCGCGACCAGCACCGAGAGCGCCATCGCCGAGACGATGGTGATGGAGAATTGCCGGTAGATCACGCCCGTCGAGCCGCCGAACGAGGCCATCGGCACGAACACCGCCGCCAGCACCAGGCCGATGCCGATCAGGGCGCCGGTGATCTGGCTCATCGATTTTTTGGTCGCGGCCTTCGGCGGCAGGCCCTCCTCGCTCATGACGCGCTCGACGTTTTCGACCACCACGATGGCGTCATCCACCAGCAGCCCGATGGCGAGCACCAGACCGAACATGGTGAGCGTATTGATGGAAAAGCCGAAGGCCGCCATCACACCGAAGGTGCCGAGCAGCACCACCGGCACGGCGATGGTCGGAATGATGGTCGCGCGGAAGTTCTGCAGAAAGAGGTACATCACCAGGAACACCAGGATGACCGCCTCGATCAGCGTGTACACGACCCCCATAATGGAAAGCCTGACGAACGGTGTCGTATCGTAAGGCACCACGACATCCACGCCGGTGGGGAAATAGCGGCGCATGTCCTCGATCCGCGCAAGCACCGCATCGGCGGTATCCAACGCGTTCGCCCCCGCCGCGAGTCGGATGCCGATACCGGACGCGGGCTGACCGTTGTAGCGGCCGACGAAGCCGTAGTTCTCGGCGCCGATCTCGATACGCGCGACATCCTTGAGGCGCACCTCTCCGCCCTCGGTCGAGGTGCGCAACAGGATCTGCTCGAACTGCTCCACCGTCTCGAAGCGGGACTGCGCGATGATGGACGCGGTAAAGCCCTGTCCCGCGACCGCCGGCGTGCCGCCGAGCTGACCCGCCGATACCTGCGCGTTTTGCGCCTGGATGGCCGCCTCCACGTCACCCGGCGTGAGTCGGAAGTTGTTCAGTTTGGCGGGATCGAGCCATACGCGCATGGCGTACTGCGACCCGAACACCTGCACCTCGCCGACGCCGGTGACGCGCGACACCGGCTCCTGCACGGTCGCAACCAGAAAGTCGGCCAGATCCGTGCGGCTGTGCGTGCCGTCCTTGGATACGAAGCCGATCACCATGAGAAAGTTGCGCGCCGATTTGGCCACCTGCACGCCCTGCTGCTGCACGGCGATCGGCAACAGCGGCAATGCCAATTGCAACTTGTTCTGGGTCTGCACCTGGGCGATGTCGGGGTCGGTGCCGGCATCGAAGGTGAGCGTCACCGTGGCGCGACCATAGGAATCGGACGTCGAACTCATGTACAGCAGGCCGTCGAGGCCGGTCATCTTCTGTTCGATGATCTGCGTGACCGAGTCCTGCACGGTCTTGGCCGACGCGCCGGGATAGCTCGCGTTGATGGCGACGGTCGGCGGCGCAATGGACGGATATTGTGCGATCGGAAGGGACAGGATCGACAGTCCGCCGGCAAGCATGATGACAATCGCGATGACCCAGGCGAAGATCGGTCGGTCGATGAAGAAATGCGCCATGCCGCGTTACCTCACTCGGCCGCAGCGTCGGAGCCGGCGGCGGGCGCTGCTTGCGTCGCGGCCTGTTCCGGCGTCTGCGCCTGGACCTGCATGCCGGGCTGCACGCGCTGCAAACCTTCGATAATGATCCGCTC
This sequence comes from Thiohalobacteraceae bacterium, assembly GCA_041675685.1. Taxonomy (GTDB): domain Bacteria; phylum Pseudomonadota; class Gammaproteobacteria; order Thiohalobacterales; family Thiohalobacteraceae; genus JAHJQQ01. Next base: position 1,593 of record JBAYTM010000026.1, on the reverse strand, counting down.
GCCGCTGCGCAGTCCGGCGCTGACCAGCCATTGATCGCCGCGTGACTGTTCGACCTCCACCGTACGCGGCTCGACCGTACCCGTCGCGTCGACCACCATCACCACGGCATTGCCGCGCGGATCGCGCGTCAGCGCCGCATGTGGCACAAGGAACATATTGTCGCGCGAGCCTTGCGACAGCTGCGCGCGCACGTACATGCCGGGCAGCAGCTCGCCGTCCGGGTTGGGGAACACCGCGCGCAGGGTCACGCTGCCGGTGGCCTCGTCGACCGAGACTTCCGAAAAAGCCAGCTTGCCGTCGATGCCATAGGCGCTGCCGTCCTCAAGCAGCAGGCTGACCGGCACGGTGTCGGCATCGAGACGTTCCAGATTGCCGGCCGCCAGGTCGCGTCGCATGCGCAGCAATTCGACGCTCGACTGGGTGAGATCCACATAGATCGGATCGAGCTGTTGGATCACCGCGAGCGCTTCCGGCTGGTTGGCGGTCACCAGCGCACCGGCGGTCACCCGCGAACGGCCGATGCGCCCGGCGATGGGTGCAGTGACGCGCGTGAAGGCGAGATCGATCTCGGCCTTGTCGAGCGCGGCCTTGGCCGCCGCGATACCCGCCTGCGCCTGGCGCAGCGCGGCGACGGCCTCGTCATTGGCCTGTTTGCTGATCGCGTTGGTCTTCACCAGTTCGGCATAGCGGTCGGCGGTCAGGCGCGCCGAATAAAGGTCCGCTTCGGCACGCGCCTGTTCGGCCTTGGCGCTGTCGTAGGCCGCCTGGTAGCTGGACGGATCGATCTGATACAGCAGTTGTCCCGCCTCGACCTCGCTGCCCTCTTCGAAGGCGCGTTCCTGGATCAGGCCGGTGACCTGCGGGCGGACTTCCGCGATCAGATAGGGCGCGGTACGCCCGGGCAGTTCGGTCTGCATCGCGACGGTTTGGGTCTGCACTTCGATCACCGTCACGGCAGGCGGCGGCGCGCTCGCCGCGCCCTGCGCCGCGGCCTGATCGTCCCCGCGGTCGCAGCCGGCCAGGAGCAATGCACTCGCCAATACCAGCACCGAAGCCCGAAGGGAGAACGGACGAATGTTACGCATAGGGTTCCTTTACCAACGCCAAGGGGATGTGTATAGCGCAAAAACGCGGGCTGTCGAACGCAATTCACCGCCGCGGCAGAGGACGCTGCGGACCGATCGCATTCTAGAATGAACGTTCATTCTATGGTAGGGTCCCGCGCATCCGCAAGGTCTGCTTGCAGCAATTTACATACCTGCGACAAGGGACTCCGAATCATGCCTGCGCGCACCCATCCACTATCCGCGCCCGACCGTAGCCTGGCACGGCGCGACCAGATCCGCACCGCGGCAGCCGACTGCTTCCGCAGGCATGGCTTCCACGGCACCAGTGTGGCCAAAATCGCCAAGGCCGCCGGGATGAGCGTGGGCCATATCTATCATTACTTCGAGAACAAAGAGGCGATCATCGCCGACATCGTCGCCCAGGACCTGGAACGCCTGTTGACCTTGAATCTCGAATTACGTTCCGCGCACGACGTGAAGGACGCGATCATCGAACGCACCGCCGAAGGCGTGGAGGGGAATCTC
>JBAYTM010000025.1:0-11404 GCA_041675685.1 Thiohalobacteraceae bacterium | reverse complement strand
TCTGAAATTGCGGTCCGTCAATTTCAGTGTCGCCGACGCTACGCGTGAAGCCGTCGAACGTCGGTTGATCGAGGACGCGCTCGACGGCTTCAAGCAGCGCGCCGAGCAGGTGCGCAGCAATATCGGCACCAAGGGCTACCGCATCGTGGAGCTCAATCTGGTGACCGAAGGTGCGCCCATCCGGCCCATGTCCATGGCGCGGGAGGGTTATGCAAGCATGGCGTCCGTCGATATTCCGAGCTTCGAAGGTGGCGAAAGCGAAGTGCGGGTCGGCGTGCAGGGAACCGTGCAACTGCAATGATGGAACGGGCGCGCGTCCCTGGAATCTCCGCCTTCGCGGCCGCTCGACCCGCGTCCTGACAGGCTATTGGAAAATGCGCTGTGGGGCGCATCGTCGCGTTGGAAACGGGCTCGAGATATTCACGTACTTCAGGTGGCACACGCGGCTTTTGTCCACTTCCGCTAGGCGCGAACCTCTTCGGGCAGGGCGATCGAGACCTGACCAGTGAGGTCAGGCTCGCCGCAATGGGCGAGAATCTGCGCGCGCACCTGATCGCGAAGTTCGACCAACTCGGTCAGACTGGTTCCCTCGCCTGCAATCGGCGCGCCGACCCAGACGTCGACTCTGCCCGGGCGCGGGCTTCGACTATCACCGCGTAATACTTCTCTGGTGCCACGCAGCGCGACCGGCACGATCGAGGTCCTGCTCTCGGCGGCGATCTTGAAGGCGCCGAGCCGGAAAGGTCGCAGCCCCGGCGTCGCCGTGAAGGTGCCTTCGGGAAAGAACACCACCGCATCGCCGCGATGCACGCGTTGCAGCAGCCGCTCTGCGTCCTCGACGCTTTGACGTACGTCGTCGCGGGCCACGAATTCGGTGCCCAGCCGCTGCAGCAGCCGCCCGATCACGGGTGTCCGCAGGCTCCGCTTGGCGACGAAATGCAACGGCAGCTCCAAGGCCGCGATGAGCACCATCGCGTCCAGATAGCTGGCGTGATTGGCGACCACCACGAGCGGGCGATCCTGCGGTAAATCCCCGCCTCCTTCCCGGTGGACGCGGATCGCCGCGAGCTTCAGTACCAGACGCGATGCCAGGCGCACCACGCGTTGCGCCGCGCGCTGGTTCGGCGCCAGGAGTATCAGCAGCGTTGCGGGGATGCCGCAGAGCAGCAGGCAGAACCAGGCGTAGGCGACGTAGAGACGCGCGCCGATTGCCCGAAGGCTGCGACGGATCAGTGTGCCGCCGGCGCGCAGCCCAAGACGCAGGCGCTGCGGCCAATAGCGACGCCATTGCGAGCCAGTGTCGCCGAACGCCCCCTGTTCATAGAGTTGCCGGCATTCGACGCGACGAATCTTGCCGCTGGACGTCTTCAGCACGCTGCGCGGCGGCGCCAGCAGGATCTGGTCCGGACGGCTGCCGGTCAGCTGCAACGAGAGCTCGTCGATCTGTTCCTGCAAGGCCTGGCGGCGCGCCGGGTCGCGTTCGCGGGTTTCGGCCAAGACCACCAGTTCCTCGGCGGGTCCGGTACCCCGGCTGGCGAATACGGCGACCGCATTCTTGCGGATACCCTGCAGTGCCGAGACGGCCTGCTCGAGCTCGTAGGGATAGATGTTGCGTCCGGCCCGAATGATCAGATCCTTGGCTCGGCCGGTGATGAACGCCTCGCCGTCGGCAAGATAGGCGTAGTCCCCCGAGGCGCGCCAAGGGCCGTGTAACAAGGTCCTGGTCGCCTCGGCATTGCGATAGTAGCCGGCCGTTGCCGAGGGGCCACGGAACTGCAAATGGCCCTGCCGGCGCTCCGGCAGCACCCGATCCTGGTCGTCGACGATGCGTATCTCGTGAAGGGGGAGGGCGCGGCCGCCGCTCACGAACTGCAGCGCATCGGCTGCATCACTGGGGACTGCCACGCCTTGGTTGCCGAAGCGTTCACGATCGACCGTATCGACCCGTGCACCGCGCCCCAACGGCGGAAATGCGAGCCCCACCGCGTTCTCTGCAAGACCATAGACCGGTGTCATCGCCTCGCGCGCAAAACCGTAGGGCGCGAAGCGACGGTAGAACTGGTCCAGCGTGTCGGGGTGCACGGGCTCGGCACCATTGAACGCGAGACGCCAACGACTCAGATCGAGTCCGGCGAGCTCGGTGTCGTCGAGCCGTGCCGCACAAAGTTGATAGGCGAAGTTCGGCGCGGCTGACAAAGTGCCGCCATGGCGGTGCAACGCATGCAGCCAGCGGATCGGTCGGGCGATGAAGCCGAGCGGCGACATCAGCACCAACTGCATTCCGAAGTAGAGACTGCCCAGGCAGGCGCCGATCAGGCCCATGTCGTGATACAAGGGTAGCCAACTCACGAACACGTCGTCGCTGGTGGCCGCAGCGGCCTCGCCCATGGCGCGTACGTTCGCAAGCAGATTGGCGTGCGTCAGCATCACGCCCTTGGGTTGGCCGGTGCTGCCGGACGTGTACTGGATCAACCCGAGCGCATCGGCGCCGCTGTCCACCGCGGCGCCCGTGCCGGCGGTGCGCAAGTCACCGACGCTGCAAAGCGCACGCAAGGCGGGGCATTGCGTTTTCAACACGCGCGCATAGCCAAGCGCCTCATCGACCGTGACCAGCAAGGGTGCCTGGGCGTTTTCGAGGATGCCGATTTGGCGCCGCAAATGATCCTCGAGTTGGGCGCGGCTGGCCGGCGGATACAGCGGCGCGGGGACCGCACCGGCCAGCAGGATGCCGTAAAAGGCGAAGAAGAAGTCGAGGCCGCTCGGCAGCATCAACGCGACTACTTGGCCGGGCTGGATGGCGCGGGCCTGCAGCCCGCCGGCCACTTCGATCGCGCCGGCATAGAGCGCGCCGAAACTCAAGGTCTCGCTCTGGTCGTCGCCTGCGTAGAAGGTCAGATGGCGACGCTGCGGCGTGCGTTCGGCGTGCCAGCGCAGGACATCGTTGAGGCTGTGTGCCGCGTGCGGGATTTCAACCGGCGCGTCGGTGCCCGCCGCCAAAGAAGGCGCGGGCATCGAGCGCGACGCCTCGACGCCCAGCAACTGGAGCAGTTCGCCGGCCGTCTGCGCGCCCAGGGCGGCCTCTTCGGCGGCCGTCAGTTGCAATTGGCGTTCGATGCGCAACAGGAGTTCGACCCGCGCCAGACTGTCCAGGCCGAGATCCTGTTCCAGTCGGCTGGCCAGCGTGACGGTGGGTACGGTGCGCCCCGGATGCAGTTCCTGCACCAGCTGTGTCAGGAGTGACACCAGGACATCCGCCTGCGGCGTGCGGTCGGTGGTTTCCATCGGGTCCGGCGGGCTGGTAACGTGGCGGCTACTGTACCATCGACGCGCGCCGCGGTTCATACGATACCGGCGCCTGGCCTGGGTACGGCTTCGACCAAAGAGATGATCGGTGATCGAACAGTCAGTTATCAAGGTGGGGACAGAGGACAGCGTCGAGATCGAGCGTTTTCTCGACGCCTTATGGATGGAGGGCGGCCTGAGCGACAACACCCTGGCCGCCTACCGTAACGACCTGCGGGGCCTGGCGTCCTGGCTCGCCGCCCATCACGCGTCCGGACTGGTTGCGGCCGGCCCGGCGCAGTTGCTCGAATATCTGGCGTTCCGGTACAACGCCGGCGCCAAGGTGCGCAGCAGCGCCCGGCTGCTCTCGAGCCTACGGCGATTCTATCGTTACCTGGTCCGCGAGAACCGGATTGCCGAAGACCCGAGCGCGCGCATCGCCGCGCCCAAACTGGGGCGGCCGTTGCCGACCGCGCTCAGCGAGGCGCAGGTCGAGGCGCTCCTGGAGGCGCCCGATATCGGCCAGCCGCTCGGGCTGCGCGATCGCGCCATGTTGGAGCTGCTGTATGCCTGCGGCCTGCGGGTGTCCGAACTGGTAGGTCTGCGGCTCGGGCAGCTCAACCTCCGCCAGGGGGTGGTACGGGTGTTTGGCAAGGGCAGCAAAGAGCGCCTGGTGCCGCTGGGGGAGGCCGCCGTCAACGAGCTCGAACGCTACCTGGCCGAAGTCCGCGGCGACTTGCTGCGCGGGCAGCCGAGCGACTTCCTTTTCCCCGGACGCGGCGGCGAACCGCTGACCCGGCAGGCGTTCTGGTACCGTATCAAGGCCTACGCGCGGAAAGCGGAGATCCGCACACCGCTTTCGCCGCATAGCCTGCGGCATGCCTTTGCGACGCATCTGGTCAACCACGGGGCGGATTTGCGGGTGGTGCAATTGCTGCTCGGCCACAGCGACCTGTCCACGACCCAGATATACACCCACGTCGCCCGGGAACGGCTCCGCGAACTGCACGCACAGCACCACCCACGCGGCTGAATCCGGTACCGCCACAGCGCCCATCCCAGACCGGGAACGTTTTTGTCATGCCGGCGGTCCCAGTATTTGCCGCCGTCCGGTCGATCCGGGACAATGGCGCCTGCTCCCACGGCGGGCTCCGCGCAACCTATGGAACATTTATGAATCAACTGAAACGAATTGCAGTGCTCTGGTTGGTAATGATCGGGACGGTCGTTGCGGCGGAGGATCACGCCGCGATGCGCAAGGCTCTGGCCAGCGCGATCCCTGACGCCAGCCCGGACCGGATTCAGCCCTCGCCGATCCCCGGCCTGTTCGAGGTGACCTACGGACCGCAACTGCTTTATATCAGCGAAGACGGACGCTACATGGTCCAGGGCCAGGTACTGGATGTCGCTGCCCGCAAGAACCTTACCGAAGCGCGTGAGGGCGAGCTACGCCAAGCGGCACTCGCCGCCATTGGAGAAGAAAACATGGTCGTGTTCGCCGCGGCCAAACCGCGCCATACGGTGACCGTGTTCACCGATATCGACTGCGGCTACTGCCGTAAACTGCACGGCGAGATCCAGGAAACCAATGATCTCGGTATCACCGTGCGCTACCTGTTCTTTCCGCGCAGCGGTCCGAACACGGCGTCCTACTACAAGGCCGAGTCGGTCTGGTGCGCCAAAGACCGCAACCAGGCACTTACCGAAGCCAAGGCCGGCAAGGAACTTGAACGCAAGACCTGCGCCAATCCGATCGACGAACACATGAAACTGGTGCGCGCCTTTGGCCTGCAAGGCACGCCGGCGATCGTTTTCGAAGACGGCAGTATCGTGCCGGGCTATGTGCCGGCGAAGCGTCTGCAGGCAATGCTGGATGGCAAGTCACAGCCCTGAGCGGGGGGTCGTATCAGCCCTGCGCGCCGGGTTCGTTGGTGAGCCTCGGGGTGATTGGGTGCTTACAATTTCACCGGCGGGCGCGGCCTGCCGGCGTCCGATGACTGCGATCAGTGCATCGCTGTGAACATCAGCGACCGGTAGCGGCTTACCAGCGGGCCCTGATTGCCCAGCAACTCGAATACCGCCAGCATCCCCTTACGCCCGGCCTCCTCGCCGTACCCGCGGTCACGGCGCAGTATCTCCAGGTACTGATCCAAGGCGGCCTGCGCGTCACCGGTGGCGGCGAGGCGCGCCGCGAGCAGCTCGCGTGCCTCCAGATCGTCCGGGTCTTGCGCGATGCGTTGCATCAGGCTGTCGTCCTCCGGCGCCTCGGCGCCACGTTGAATCAATCCGAGCAAGGCCGTCAGACGACGGATATCCGGGCTCTCCCGTATGTCGCGCGGCATTGCCTGCAAGGCCTGTTGCGCTTCCTCTTCCAAACCGGCCTCCATGGCCAGTTGCAGGTAATCCAATTGAGTGCGCGGGTTGTCGGGATCCTTGGCTACCGCCTCCCGCAAGATCGGCAGGGCGCCCTCGACGTCGCCGGCTGCCGCCCGCTCTAGCGCCTGTTCGCGCAGGCTGTCCGAGTCGCGCGCGACGTATTTGTCGATCAACAGGCGCAAGGTCGATTCGGTCTGCGCGCCGAGAATCTCTTCGACGACCTGGCCGCCGACGAACAGCTTCATGGTCGGGATGCTGCGAATGCCGTGCTGAGTTGCCAGACCACGTTGCGCATCCGTGTCGATCTTGGCCAACAGGAATTTGCCTTGGTACTCGCTAACCAGTTTCAGCAGCACGGGCAGCTGCATCTTGCAGGGACCGCACCAGTCCGCCCAGAAATCCACCAGCACCGGCACCCGCATAGAGTTCTCGAGCACGACCCCGGCATAGTTCTCTTCGGTTACGTCAAACACAAAAGGCGAATCGGCCATGGGCACTCCAGCGTACGAGGGTTCAAAGAAAGAGTCGTCAATCTGGGGGATAGGGAGGGAGATTTCAAGCGGTGACTCCACAGGCGCCGGCCTTGCACCAGTCCACGCCTGGAATGATCATAGGGTTTTTGCGGGGAGCCGTGCAGCGCGGCGCCGCACATCGGGGAGTCGCTATTGATGACTATACGCGCGCTGGTAGGCGTAACCGCCGCCGGTTTCCTGGGGCTGCTGACGGCCTGCACGAATTTTAGCGCGGCGCGCTATCCCGATGTCGTCATCGACGACGCCCACGTCGGCGGCAGCGTACTGGCCTTCGATCCCGACTCCACGCGGCTCGCCTCGGGCGGCTGGGACGGCGAGATCGCACTTTGGAAGCTGCCCGAGGGCAGCCCGCTGCGGCATTGGCGTGCACACGCTGGAACTGTCAATGGCATCGTCTTCCTCGAAGAGGATCGTCGTATCCTGACCGGCGGCTACGACGGCGAACTGGCTTTATGGAATGGCCGCGGCGAACTCGTGCGTCGATTGTCCGCCGGCGCCCCGATCACCGCCATGACCGCCACCGAGGGCGACAATGTGCTTATTACAGGCCATGCCGACGGCAGCGTACGCCTGTGGCGCCTCGACGCCTTGGAACTGCGTCGCACGCACCGGGTTCATCGAGGCGCCGTGCACGCCGTCGCGCATCGGCCCGGTACGGAGCGCATGGCCTCGAGCGGCAGGGACACGCGGGTGTTTGTATGGCCGGTGTTCGATAATCCGCCGCGGGAACTGCCGAGCCCCCCGACCGACAGCCGGGCGCTGCAGTTCTCGCCGGATGGAAACTGGTTGATCGGAAGCGGCTGGTTCCGGTTGTTTCGATGGCACCTGGAGGACGCAACGCTGACGACGGTGCCGACCGAGCATCATGGGATCATTGCCTCGCTTCAATTCGATCCCGGCGGTCGATACCTGGCGAGCATCAGCCGCAAGACCGACAGTTCCGTCTATTTCCTCGATCCGATGAGCGGGCAGGTGTTGAAACGCTTTCACCGCCACGATTTGTGCGGCGCTTGGGTCGCACTGTCGCCGGATCAGAACTATCTCGCCACCACCAGCGACGACGCCAGTGTGCGGATCTGGTGGTTGGATGGCCCGTCGCTCTAACCCGGGGTGTCGGCGCATCTCGTGTCGCCCATGTGCGGTGCCTGATAGCGGCGACCAACCCTCAGGCACGAATCGCTTTCTCAAACGCCATCTTGGAGCGCTTCGATCCGATCAGTCGGAAGGCTACAGGCGTACTGCATTACGCGGGCAGATCGATCAGCGCCCGGCAGTGGGTAAAAAGGATACTAATGCGCAGATCGCGGTCCGGCCAAAGCCGACGCGCGCCTTCCGCATACAGGCGCAATTGCTCGCGATACGCCTGCGCCGTGTCGGCGGCTTCGGCAATCTCGATCGCGTGGGTCTTGTAATCGATCAGGTGCACCTCACCCGGATTCACGAGTAGGCGATCGATGACTCCATCGACCAATACGTCGCCCTGGAAGTAACTCAGTGGCACCTCGACGTAGGTTTTCTCATAGTTGCCGGCCGCGAACAGAGCGGCGAGGTTCGGCGCCCGGATAACGGCCTCCGCCTCGGTCAGCCAGTCGGCGAGTTCCGGATCCTCGGCATCGCGTTGCATTTCCCGGGCAAGCCCTGCGAGCAGTTGCGCGCGCGTGCGTACCGGCGGCGTCGTCAGCCATTCGAGCAAACGATGAATGCCGATGCCACGACGACGTCCGTCGGGGTCCCGGGATTCCGCGCGATTTTGCGGTGCAGAGCCTGGTGTTGTTGCCTGTGGCGAGGCGCTCGGCGCGATGCGCAGCACTGCCGGCCGCGATCTGATCGGCCGGCTCAACTGTGGATCGACTTGGATGCTGGGTGGTCTGGCGATCGGCGACCCACACGCGGTGTCCGGCATTGCGCCACCGGCATGCACGAACGGCCTGCCGGCACGGGTTTCGCCGGATTGGTCCCAAGCGGCGCGCAGCAGCCCATACCAGCCGTTGTCCGCCTGATCCGCATCCACGGCGGCCGATACGAACAGCAGTTGACGCGCGCGCGTGAGCGCGACGTACAGCAGGTTGGCGTCTTCGCGGCGCTCGGCGTCACTTTGCCGATCCAGCAGCTGTTGGGTAACGCGATCACGCGCGCTCTTGCGGCCCACCAGCATGAAGCTGTGCGGACGATCCGCTTCGGCGGGCCAGTCGACCAGTGCCTGCCAGGCGTTGCGGTCGCGTGCCTCGGCGCCGCAGTCGGCGAGAAACACCACCGGCGCCTCGAGACCCTTGGCGCCGTGAACGGTCAGGAAGCGCACCCGGTCGCCGACGCCGCTTTCGGGCGGTGCATCGTCGGGCGCATCCGTGGCCCGCGTGCGCAGGTCCTCCAGACGCGCGACGAAATGCGGCAGGCTCGGGTAGCGGCCACTATCGACCTCCAGCGCCAGTTCGATGAAGCGGATCAGGCTCGCCCGCACGCGCGGCTTCAGGGCGACCGGGGCGGCGGCCTCGAAGCGCGCGAGCACATCGCCTTCGTGATAGATCCTATCCAACAGGTCGTGCACCGGCAGACGTCCGACCAGATCCTGCCAGGCCGGCAGCAATCGTGCCGCCCGGCGCAGCGGTTCGGACGCGTCGGCCTCAGCCGACGCGTGCAGAACGCGCGCCATCCAACCCGAGCCGGGTGTTTGCGCGAGTCGAATCAGATCTTCGTCGCGCGCGCCGAACAGCGGCGAACGCAACAACTGCGCGAGCGCGAGGTCATTGTGTGGCGCGATCAACGTGTTGAGCAGCGCCTCCATGTCGCGCACCTCGAGATTGTCGAGCAGCGTGCCGCGTGCGGCGCCCAGGTAGGGAATACCTGCGTCGCGCAACGCCTTCTCGTAGGCGCCGGCATGGGTGCGGTTGCGCAGCAGGATCAGCACGTCCCCATAGCGCAGCGGGCGCGCCTGGTCGGGCGGGCCGATCAGGGTGGGCGCGTCGATCAGGGCGCGGATACGCGCGGCGATCGTCCGGCCCTCACTTGCGTGCAAGCTGTCCGCGGGAAACGGACGCGGGTTCTGGAGTGGATTACGCAGAGCCGCCGACGGGTACTCCTCCGGCGTCGGTACCACAAAGGGCGGCAGCAATTCGACCCGGCCCCAGAGCCCCTGCCAATGCGTGCCGTGTTCGGGAAAGACGCCCATGGCCGCCGCCAGCGGACCCTCGGCAAAGGCGCGATTGACGCAGTCGATGATCGCGGGCGCGGAGCGTCGCGACGCTTCGAGACCGAAACGGTCGGCGCCCAGATGCTGCTCGAGCCAGAGACTCGCGGTTTCCAGCAGACGTGCATCCGCGCGCCGGAAACGATAGATCGATTGCTTGGCGTCTCCGACCAGAAATACGCTGCGCGAGCGCTCGCCGCCCCCGGCGGCGAGTTCTTCCAACAGCGGCAGCAGCAGACGCCATTGCGTCGGGTTGGTGTCCTGAAATTCGTCGATCAGCAGGTGATCGATGCGCGCGTCGAGTTTGTATTGCACCCAATGCGCCTGCCCGCTGCCGTTGAGTAGACGATAGGCATTCCACTCGAGATCGGCGAAATCCAGCACCCGGCGTTCCCGCTTGATGCGCTGATAATGATCCAGCAGACGCTGTCCGGCCGCGTACCAGGCAGTGGTGCAGACGAGGCTCGCCAATCGCGCTTGACGCTCGCGTGTCTCGAGCAGCGCCGCACAGAGTTCGCTGTGCAGCTCCACCAGACGCGCGCAACCGGCCGCGCCCAGGCTCTTCTCCACTGCCTTGCTGGTGGCGCGTTTGCGCGGTTCGCCCGAGGCGATCAGCAGAACGCTGGTGATCTGCGCCAGACAATCGGCCGGTGCGGCGCTGCCGTCGAGAGCCGTCTGGATCAGGCGCTGATGTTGCTGGTAGGTCTGGACGCCGTGCCGTCCGAGCAGGGTCGCGTACTCCTGCAATTGGGCGATGCGCGCGGTGCTCAGGAATTCCGCGATCGGGTCGGCATCGGGGTCGATATCGAACAGCAGGCGCGCGCGTTCTCCCGCATGGGCCAGGGCCTGCGGCTGGTCCTGGACGTAGGCCCACCAGTCGATGCGATGACGCAGGAAGCTGTCCAGCGCCTGACGGGTGTTGGCGAGGCCGCCGATGGCGTCGAACAGTAGCTCCAGCACGCGCGCCAGCTGGCCGTCCGGGGTCGCGGTCGCCTCGGCATAGAGCGCGTCCCAGGCGGCGTCGATAAGCTCGGCTTCGCTGTCCTGCAACTCGAAGCCCGGCGGCACTTCGGCCTCGACCGGAAACCGCTGCAGGATCTCCTGGCAGAATGCATGAAAGGTGGTCGCGCGCAGCGGGCGCGGTTCGAACAGCAGGCGTTCGTACAGCCCGCGCGCGCGGTCGCGCAGGGCTGCGGTCGGGACAACCCCCATGGCCTTGAGCGCCGCGTCGATGCCGGAGTCCTCGGCGCTCGCCAAGTCCGCCAGGCGTTCGTTGAGGCGCTGCAGCATCTCGGCCGCCGCCTTCCGCGTGAAGGTGACCGCGAGGATACCCGCCGGCGCGGCGCCGGCCAGCAACAGGCGCAACATGCGCGTGACCAACAGCCACGTCTTACCCGTGCCCGCCGAGGCGTGCACGCTGGCGTGTCGGGCGGGATCGGTGGCGAGGAGCGGATCAGGCATGGGGCGCACAGCATAAGTGGCGGGTGCGGCGGCGGCAAACCGCGTACCCCGCTGCCCCTGCGGAGCGCCGGTTTGTACGAATTCGCTGAAGATCGCGTAAGGCGCCGGGGGCGGGCGACCGCCCCGGCCCCGGTTCGAACGCCGCGCCTAGGCGATAACTTGCTGATTTCTTGCCCTTATCGGCTGCCACTGGCGGTCGGGGGGCCGCCCGGACTTGCAGGGAGCGCCGCGTAATTGACGCCCTGAGTGGGTACAACTTCTGGAAATTATAGGAAAAAATACTAATCTCCTGACTTGGGAAGGGACGCAGGAACGCGCCATCGGACGGTCGGCTCAAACGGATATTGAGCGGGCAGGGACTGCCTGCAAAGGGACCCAAAGGCGGCCATCGGCCGCCTTTCTTTTTTTTAGGGCCGAGGTGCTAGGTGCTAGGGCCGAGGAGGAGAACCCTGTTCCCTTGCCTCGGTTCTAGCACCTGGCACCTGGCACCTGGCACCTGGCACCTGGCACCTGGCACCTGGCACCTGGCACCTGGCACCTGGCACCTGGCACCTGGCACCTGGCACCT
>JBAYTM010000024.1:0-11761 GCA_041675685.1 Thiohalobacteraceae bacterium | reverse complement strand
GAGCATGGTCTTGATCCAGACGTACTGCGCCTTGTCCAGCGGGTGACGGCCCTGCAACATCGAGGCATCCAGTGCCTCGGCGATCGCTGCGCCGGGCTGGTACCCGTTCAGCTGTTCGCGCAGGGCGGGATGCAACAGGCCGTTCACGTGTACGGCGGACGCCAGCCAGGGTTGCAGGCAACTGGGCGTGAAGCCGACGCGGGCATTCAGCGCCGGGTCCTGGATCTCCTTCTCGGCCAGCATGGCGCCGCGGAACAGCTGGTTGCTCGCCGCAAGCATCTGTTCGCTGGCGCTGCGCTCGGCGTCGGACAGGTCATCGAGGCCGTGCAGGAACATGTCGCGGCGGAATGCCGGATAGCCGGCAAAGAGTTCATCGGAGCCTTCACCGGTGACGACGACCTTGTAGCCGGCCTGATTGACATGCCGGCTCATGAGCATCTTGGCGACGCCCAGGGTGTTGTAGATGGTGCGTTCGGTGTGCCACAGGGTCTCGACGAAATTATCGTAGAGGTGTGCGGCGTTCAGCATCATGATGTCCTGATCCGCGCCGACCGCCTGTGCCATTTCGCGGGCGATGGCGGTCTCGTCGTACTGCGCGTCGTCGAAGCCGATGGTAAAGGCCTTGACCGGCGACTGCTGGCTTGCCGCCGAAAGACCCAGTATCGAACAGGAATCGATGCCGCCGGAGAGATAACAGGCCACCGGCACGTCGGCCTCCAGGCGTAGCTGCACGGCTTGCATCAAGCGGTCGCGCACGCCCTCGATATAGTAGTCCTCGCCGCGGTCGACGCGCTCCTCGCGCAACGGGAAGTCCATATCCCAATAGCGCATGTCGCGTATCGATAGCTTGCCGTGGTTGCGTTCCACGATCAGCGCATGACCTGGCTGCACCTGATGCACGCCCTCGAAGGCTGTGGTCCCCGGCACGATGGTCTGCATGAGCTGATGGTAGAGACCGGTCGCACTGTAACGCGGCTTCACGTCAGGATGCGCGAACAGCACCTTGAGCTCGGAACCGAACACCAGCGTCTCGCCCGTCTGCGCCCAATACAGGGGCTTCACGCCGAAGCGATCCCGCACCAGAATCAGGCGGTCATGACGACGATCATATAGCGAAAACGCGAACTCGCCGCGCAGATGCGGCAGCATGTCTTCGAGGCCGAGGCGCGGATACAGATGCAGGACCAGTTCCGAATCGCTCTTGGTGTCGAAGCGCACGCCGCGCGAGACCAGGTCGGTGCGCAGGCGCTTGTAGTCGTAGAACTCGCCATTGTGCGCGAGCAACAGGTCCTTATCCGCTGACAGAAACGGCTGCCGCGCGCGATTCTCGTTCAGGTCAATGATCGACAGGCGGGCATGACTGAAGCCGACGCCGCGGCCGTCGAGGATCTTGTAGCCAAAACCGTCGGGGCCGCGATGATGCTGTATGGCGACCATATTGACGAGGGTTTGGGGATCGATGGGGCGAGTCGGATCGCCATGAAAATAACCGGCTATACCACACATGGGGAGATTCCTTTACAACGGTAGGTAACGTCAGAACAGCCACACGTAACAGGTCAGCAGCGCCATGCGGATATAGACCGCGCCGCGCGCTTGGGCGAAGTACCAGTTGTGGGTCGTCCCGTCCAGATCGGTCGATAATTCTTTGCCGCGTGCCAACGGATGCAGCACGATGGCATCCTCCTTCAGCGGCGAATCCTTGGTCAGGCAATATTCGGTGCCCTGCTCTTCATACGAATCGCCGGACCAGATGATGGCGTTGATATACACCACGTCGAGGCCCGGAAGTTCGGTGTCCATGTCGGTGGTGACGCGGACGTTCAGGCCGCGCTCTTGCAACTCCTCGCGCTGACCTTTGGCGAACACCTCGTGGGTGTTGCAGATGACCACAACCTCCTCGATGGCGTGGCCGAACAGCGACAGCAGCAACAACAGCGAACGGACCGTGCGCATGCGGCCGGGCACGCCGATGATGCCGATGCGGACCTTGCGATCCGCCGCGATATCCGGATCCAGCAGTTCCGGTCGCCATTTCAAGATCGCGTAGATGTCGGCCAGCGCCTGGGTGGGATGCTCGTCGGTGCCGTTGCCGGCATTGATGATCGGCACGCGCAGCGCCTTCATCATTTCGTAGATGGCATTCGGATCGGTGTCGCGCAGCACCACCAGATCGCCGTAGCTGCTCAGCATCTCCGCCACGTCCCGATAGGATTCGCCTTTGGCGATCCCGGTCGTCGCCGGGTCGGTGATGGACATGATGTCGCCACCCAGCCGATGCCAGGCGCTTTCGAACGACAGCCGCGTGCGCGTGCTCGGTTCATAGAAGGCGCTGATCAGAATCTTGCCGGTCAACGGCCGCTGCACCGGCGCCGCGGTGGTTTCGTATTTCGCCGCCAGGCGGCAGAGCTGCGTGACCTTGTCGTAATCGAACTGGCGCGCGGAGACGATCGACTGGTTGGCCAGATCCAGCAACGTCGCCGAATCTTCATGGATGTGTTTCAGCAGCTGTTCCGGGCGTTCCAGATGCGCATTGTCCGCCATCGGCTGCAGGGGTTGGGTTGGAAGCGGGGTGTCGGGGCTCACCACAATGTCCTCTTTTTCCAGTCTCGAATCAGTAATCCCAGCAAGACGACGGTCGACGCCAGGGTGATCAGGATGGCGATACCAACCAGCGCGCTGAGCCATACAAGCGACATCGTCATGACAGGACCGTCCTCTCGGGTTCGCGCAGCCGCGCCCAGTCGAAGTTTCCGGGCCACAACCAGCTGCTGAGTACGACGATCGCCATGGAGACGCCGGCGCCGGCCAGCGCGGCGACGTAGAAGCCCATCGCAAAATAACTATAGAGACCGACGCCGGTACCGCACAGCATGCCCAGCACGGCGCCGGTGGCATTGGCGCGGCGCCAGTACAGTCCCGCGGCGATCGGCCAGATGGTGCTGGCGACGAAGGCGCCCGTGAAGTAGAGCAACTCGGCCAGGGTGGTCAGGCGCGGCAGACACAGCAGCCAGGTGCCGACACCGAGAACCAGAATGGCGATGCGCGCCGCGTTGCGCAGTTGGTCGTCGTCCGCATCGGGCCGGAGATGTCCACGATAGATGTCCTGGGTGATCAGGTCGGCGGTCGCGGCCAACAGCGAATCGAGGCTCGATGCCAGCGCCGCAAACACCACGATGAACACCAGCACCGCGCCCGCCACACCGGCCAACTGCGCCGCCACCAGCGGGCCGACCATGTCGGCGGCCGGGACGTTGAGATTCAAAGCCGGCGCCGCCAGGGCGATGAAGCCGGCGACGATCGGGATCGGCACCCACATCAGCCCGGCGGTCAGATAGGCGCGAAAGCCGACGCCGTCGCGGAAGGCAAAGGCGCGGCTCCACCAGACGTTGGAATGAAAGATCTCGCCGATGCCGAACAACAGATTGTTGAACAGAAACATCAGCGCGGCCGGCATGAGCAGGTTCAGCAGCTCCGGACGTTCCGCGCGGACGCTCTCGTGCAAGGCCGGGAAGCCGACCCGATCGATCGCCAGCCAGGCGAGCGCGACGATGCCGATCAGAATGATCAGCGTCTGCACGAAGTCGGTGCCGATCACGGCGCGCAGACCGCCGAGCAGCGTGTAGATGACGCAGATGCCCAGGATCACCGTCATGCCTAATTGGTACGGGATACCCGTCAGTGCGTGAACGAGGACGCCGCCGGCCATACCCAGGCTGATCAGCCAGCCGAAGGCATAGAACAGCGAGATCCCCAGGAACACCCGCCATGCGAGCTTGCCGTAACGCAGGCGTACGAAATCGCCGCTGGTATAGCCGCCCGGCATGAGGATACGGATGCGGCGCGCCAGGGGCGCGAATAGCAGCAGTCCGACCGAGCCGAGCGAATAACCGATCATGCCCCAGACGCCCAGCTGAAACGCCAGCTGCGGCGCCGCCATGGTGGTATTGCTGGTGACCCAGGTGGCCATGGCCGTCGCCACGGCCAGCGCCATACCGACATTGCGGCCGGCGAGCATGTATTCGTCGAGGCGTTTGGCCTTGCGGCCCCACCACCAGCCGAGAAAGACCCAGAACAGGCTGAACAGCCCCAGGATCAGCCACCCGATCCTGGCATCCAGAATGGCACCGCCGACGCTGTTCATACGGCCGCAATCCGGCGCACTTCCTTGACCGCCTCGTCCGCCGTCAACACCCGGCAATAGCGATTTTTCAGTGTGCGGATGGTGGCATTGTGCAGCTCGGGCGTCACGGTCGCGCAGCCGTCGCGGATCAGGGTTGTATAGAAACCGCGGTCGGAGGCGTCGCGTACCGTGGTCGAAATGCATTCGTTGGTGTATACGCCGCAGACGAACAGGCCAGTGATACCCATGTTGCGCAACAGATATTCGATGTGCGAGGCGTTGAATACGCCGCTCGCCGTCTTGTTGATCACGATCTCGTCGCCCTGGGGCGCGACTTCGGGAAGGATCTCCGCCTCCTTGGAGCCGGGCGCCGCGTGCAATCCCAGGCGCTTGTGGCCAGGGCTGCGATCACGCCCGTCGCGCGTCAGGGATTGGATGCGGATATGGATGACCTCGAGACCGAGCGCGCGAAAGGTATCCTGCAGACGCCGGACATTCGGCAGCACGACTTGGCGAAGGCGCTGGAAATAGTATTCCTGCGCCTCGCGCGGCACGTCGGATTTTCCGGTATCCGCGAACACCCCATAGCCTTCCGCGGCATCGAGATACTGCAGGTCGATCACCAACAACGCCGTGTGGTGCTTCTCCAGCGATTCCCGAATCGCTTCCGCGGCAACGAAATCCTTGTAATTCTGTTCGAGCGGATCGACATTGAGGAATTCCTCGTCCAGGCCCAAGAGGTCCGTCTTCCTGAGATCATCGTCCGTCATGCGACCTCTCCCGCCAGCCGACATAAAGTATTGAGCAGCACATTGGTACCGGTTTCGATATCGTCCCAGGCGGTCCACTCGGCGGGCGAATGGCTGCGGCCTTCCTTGCTCGGCACGAAGATCATGCCCGCGCGGGTGATGGTTGCGAGGATCTGGGTGTCGTGCGCGGCACCGCTGTGCATGCGCGTGGCGGCGACGCCCATCGCGCCGCACAGCTCCGAGATGTTGTCGACGATGCCGATATCGCACTTCACCGGCGCAAGTTCGCTGACGACGTCGAACTCGAACATCAACTCGCGGCGGCGGGCGATGGCCGAAAGCGCGCGCCGAAAGGCGTCCGCCAGCTGGCCGAGCATGATCGGATCGGTATCGCGGACGTCGAGTGTGAAGTCCGCCCGTCCAGGCACCACGTTGGCAACCGCCGGAACCAGACCGCCGCGACCGATTGTGGCGACGCTGCGCGGGCTGCCGTTCTCTGCGAGGATCCGCGGCAGTGCGCCCGCCAGTTCGGCCAGTCCCTGAAAGGCATCGCGGCGCATGCTCATCGGCGTCGTGCCGGCGTGATTGGCCTCGCCGATCAGGCGCGCCTGCCACTTGAAGAGTCCGGCGATGGCGTCGACCACGCCGATACGCAGGCGCTGGCGATCGAGCACCGGGCCCTGTTCGATGTGCAGTTCGACGAACGCGGAAATCGAGTCGCGATTGCGCTGCGCCTGCAACGCGTCCATCGCGTCCAGTCCCTGTTCGGCCATGGCGTCGATCAGACGGACACCGCGCAAATCGCGCGCCTGCGCAATGCCGCCGGGCGTCAGTTGCCCGCACAGGGCGCGCGACCCGAACATGCCGCCGAAGCGCCCCTCCTCGTCCGTGAAGGCAACTGACTCCAAAGGCAGCCGCAGAGGGAGATTCTGCTCTTTGATGCAGCGCAGGCATTCGAGCCCCGCGAGCACGCCCAGGGCGCCGTCGAGATGACCCGCCCCCGGGACGGTATCCAGGTGGGAACCGGTCATGACGCTCGGGCGCTCGCCATCCCAGCCCAGGCGCGCGTGGATATTCGCCGCCCCGTCGATATAGACCTCGAGTCCCGATTCGCGGATACGGGTTTCCAGCCAGGCGCGCGCCGCCATGTCGCCCGGCGTGAACGCCATGCGGAACAGCCCATGGTCGGTCTCCCGGCCGATCTCCGACAGGCTTTGCAGATCCTGTTTGAGGCGATCGAAGTTGATCGTCGGAAAGCCCATCCTGCTAGCCCCGCGTCGGCGAGCGGCCCTCCGGAATTGCGCGACTGCCGCGCACGACGAGCAGCAAGGTGGAAACGAATACGAATGCGCCGAACACGAAGAAGCCTATGGCGCGTGCAAGAGGATGATGGCGCGTCTCGACCTGGAGCGGCGTGCTCCACGGACTCGCCGCCTGGCCATTGCGCAGGCTGCGTATCCGGTAATAACGCAGCGCATCGCTGCGGCCGCTAAGCACGCTTGCGAGATCGGGGCCCTGATAGATCGTACTCGCCCGGAGGAAGTCGGGACTGGTGGATTCCTGCAGCTGGTATTCGAGACCGGAAACGGTGATGTCGGCCGGTCGCCAACTCAGCCGGTAGTATCCCGCCGTCGCCACGGCACTGTCGACGCGCAACTCGGGCACCAGCGCCTGCGCACCAGCCGGGAGACGGAACGTGACAAGAAGAGCGGCGCCAAACGCGCAAATCAGAAGTCTGATGGATTCCCGCGAAATCATACCGCCACAAAAGTTTTGTGGCCAGGTAAGAACCAATGTATTCAGCCAGCTGTTGGAGTGAATTGCGTGCTTGCAGCACCTTGGTGTTTTTTCACCCTAACACGTCGTGCAGGGCAGATCAAAAACGCGGATGCCGTTCACGGGAAAGCGGATATCGCATGAACGGAATGTCTCGCATCCTTCGCTGCACCCTGCATGTACCAATCTTCGGCTATCACCATACCGCGACACCGAGCGACGCATCGGCGGCGCGGCGCGCCAGTCATCGCCGGATGTTGGGCACAGTCGCAGGCCCTTGCAGCGCGCAAACACGCCAGCGGACCTCGGTCAAGCCGGAACGAAAATCTTGCTGTTTGTCCCGGCCGGCTGTGTGATGATTCAGGGCAGCCAGCCAGACCCGAATGGCACATTCTCTGGCGCAGAACAGCCGTCATCCCCGCGGGGGCCGGGCTCCAGAACGGCGTTGTTTTGTTGGACTATGGAGTCCGGCATTCGCCGGAATGACGGAATAGAACAAACGTAAGCCGGAACAAGTGTCATTCGGGCCGGACCACAAACTGAGAATCCGGTTCCGGCCCTGGTTTCACGACGTTCGACCGCGGCCACATCAACAGTCATCAACATAAGGAGACGCGCGATGCAGACCAAAATCCTGCTCCCCGAATCGGAGATGCCGACGCACTGGTACAACGTCGTCGCCGACATGCCAAACAAGCCGGCGCCCTATCTTGGACCCGATGGTCAACCGGTATCTCCCGAGGCGATGCTGGGAATTTTTCCGGAAGCCCTGGTCATGCAGGAGATGTCGGCCGAGCGTTGGGTGCCGATCCCGGAAGAAGTGCGCGCGGCGTTGCGACTATGGCGACCGTCGCCGCTGTATCGCGCGCACCGGCTGGAGGCGGCGTTGAAGACGCCGGCGAAGATTTTCTACAAGAACGAGTCGGTCAGCCCTGCCGGTTCGCACAAGCCGAACACCGCGGTCGCGCAGGCCTTCTACAACAAGCAGGCCGGGATTAGACGTCTGGCGACCGAGACCGGCGCCGGTCAATGGGGGTGTTCGCTGGCACTGGCCGGCCAGATGTTCGGTCTCGAGGTGCGCGTCTACATGGTGAAGATCAGCTACGAACAGAAACCCTACCGGCGCTCGCTCATGCAGACCTGGGGCGCGGAGGTCTTCGCCAGCCCCACGGAACAGACCGAGTCCGGGCGGCAGACACTGCGGGCGCATCCGGGCTCCCAGGGCTCGCTGGGCGTCGCCATATCCGAGGCGGTCGAAGAGGCCGCCTCGCGCACCGATACGAACTATGCGCTGGGTTCGGTGCTCAACCATGTGCTGCTGCATCAGACCATCATCGGTGAAGAGGCGCGCAAGCAGCTCGCGTTGGTCGATGCCTATCCGGACATGGTGTTCGCGTCCTGCGGCGGCGGCTCGAATTTCGGCGGCATCGCCTTTCCGTTCTTCGCCGACAAGGCGGCCGGCAGCAAGGTGCGCCTGGTGGCCGTGGAACCGAGTTCCTGCCCGACGCTCACCAAAGGCCTCTATACCTACGACTTCGGCGATGCCGTCGGCCACACGCCGCTGATGAAGATGTACACGCTAGGCCACGACTTCATGCCGCCGGGCATCCATGCCGGCGGGCTGCGTTATCACGGCGACTCGGCGCTGGTGAGTCAGCTCTACCACGAGCGACTGATCGAGGCCCTGTCCGTTCCGCAGCTCGAGACCTTCGAGGCCGGTGTGCTGTTCGCGCGCACCGAGGGCATTCTGCCCGCACCCGAATCCAATCACGCGATCGCGGCCGTGGTGCGTGAAGCACGCGCCTGCGCCGCGTCCGGCGAACCCAAGACCCTGTTGTTCAACCTGTCCGGACACGGCCATTTCGACATGACGTCCTACGACCGCTACTTCAGCGGCGAACTGGAGAACTTCGACTATCCGGAGGCGGCGATTCAGGAGTCGTTGCGGCATTTGCCGAAGGTGGGTTAACCGAGAGGGAACGCCGCATCAGGCCTCGCCGCGGCCCTCGCGTACGGCAATGGCCTGCCAGTTTGTGGCCCGGTCTTTTTCGCGATCTTCTGTCGTCTCCGTCAACAGGGACGCGCAGTTCAAGCAGTGCCTGCCGGCCTCGCGGGATGATTGATCGCCGGCAGCTCAGTGGCCAGCGGCGCCGGGCTGGCGACATGGTGCCCCTGGGCGTAATCCACACCGATGTCGCGGAGGGCGGCTAGCGTCGCACCGTCCTCGACGTACTCGGCGATGGTGCGGATGCCCATGGTGTGCCCGATCTCGTTGATGGCGTGCACCATGGCGCGGTCGATGGGATCCGCGCACATATCGCGCACGAAACCACCGTCGATCTTCAGGAAATCGACCGGCAGGTTCTTCAGATAGGCGAATGACGACAGACCGCTGCCGAAATCATCCAGCGCGAACCTGAAGCCGCGCGCCTGCAGGTCGGCCAGGAACGCGATCGCGTGCGACAGGTTGGCGATCGCTGCCGTCTCAGTCACCTCCAGGCAGATGCGGGCCGGGTCGATACCGCAGCGTTCCTGGCATTCGATGATGAACTCGCGCATGCCCGCGCGCGTGAGGGACAAGCCCGACAGATTGACGGCTATCGCCGGCAGCTTGGCGGGCTGGTCACGCATCGCCGCAAAGGCGTGCTCGATCACCCAGCGGTCGACGTCCGGCATAAGACCGTAGCGCTCCGCCGCCGGGATGAAGCTGCCGGGCAGCACCAGATTGCCTTCTTCATCGCGCATGCGCACCAGGATTTCGTGCATCGTGCCGGCATCTCCCCGGATCGGCTCGATCGGCTGCGTATACAGCATGAACCGACCCTCCCCCAGCGCGTGACGGATGCGCGATACCCAGTGCATCTCGCCATGCCGCCGCGCCAGCTCGGCGTCATCGGGCTGGTACAGATGACTGCGATTGCGGCCCAGATCCTTGGCGGCATAACAGGCGATGTCCGCCGCGCTCATGGCACTGTCCACGGAAATGGTCTGGTCATCGATGATCACAATGCCGATGCTCGCACCGACATCGAAGAACCGCTCCTGCCAGGCGAACCGGAACGAGCCCAGGGTCTCGACGAGCTTGTCGGCGATCTCCCGGGCCTGCTCGGTGTTGCAGCCGCGCAGGATCACGCCGAACTCGTCGCCGCCGAGGCGCGCCAGGATATCGGACTGGCGTATGCAGCCCAGCAGCATCTGGCTCAGCAGGCGCAGCAGTTCGTCGCCCGCTCCGTGACCACAGGTGTCGTTCACCAGCTTGAACTGGTCGAGGTCGAGATAGAGCAGCGCGCTGCAGTAATCAGGCGTGGCGGCGTGGACGATGACCTCCTGCAGCTCACGCTCGAACTCCTTGCGGTTGACCAGACCCGTCAGTGCATCGTGAGTGGCCTGCCAGCCGATCTGCCGCGCCATGGCGTGGGTCTCGCTGACGTCGTGCAGGATGGCGACGGTACCCAGAATGTCGTCGCCCGCCCCGCGGATCGGCGCTACCGACACCTCCACCATGCGCGTCCGGCCATCGCGGCCGTGCAGCGTCAACGGCACCGGCGGTCCGACCGGCGGCTCCCGCTGCAGGCAGCGCCGGACCGCATCCGCTCCGGGCTCGCTGTCCTCCTCGTCGCGCAACACGCATACGGTCGCAAACGGCTCGCCCGCGGCCTGCGCCTGCGACCAGCCGGTCAGCCGGGCGGCCACGGCGTTCATGAAGTCGATCCGTCCGTCGGCATCGGTGGTCATGACGGCATCACTGATGGATGCCAGCGTGATCTGCGCGCGCTCCTTTTCGTTGCGGAGCGCGAGTTCGGCCGCACGGCGGAGGGTGACGTCGGTCTGGGTGCCGACCATGCGCAGCGCGTTGCCTTCTGCATCGCGCTCGACGGCCTTGCCGCGCGCCAGCACCCAGAGCCAGGCGCCATCGCCATCACGCAGGCGGAACTCCTGCACGAAGGCATCGGACTCCCCTTGCAGGTGGCCTTCCAGTGCCGCGAGCACTTCGGCGGCGTCGTCGGGGTGTACGCGCTGCACCCAGAAGTCGTAATCGCCCGCGACGTCTTCC
The DNA here is from genome assembly GCA_041675685.1 of Thiohalobacteraceae bacterium. Taxonomy (GTDB): domain Bacteria; phylum Pseudomonadota; class Gammaproteobacteria; order Thiohalobacterales; family Thiohalobacteraceae; genus JAHJQQ01. Next base: position 1,059 of record JBAYTM010000024.1, on the reverse strand, counting down.
GGCCGATATTTCAGCATCTCCATCCAGCGCGGGCTGAAGTAGATCTCGCCGGTACGCAGGTTCCAGTCCCACAGACCGTCGTTCGCGCCGTCCAGCGCGCAGGCCAGCCGCTGCTCGCGCGCGTCGACCTGACGGCGCGCCTCGATCTCCCCCTCCAACATGCGCTCGCGCGCGGCGAGCTCGGCCGTCTGGATCTCCTGTTCCAGCAGCAGAGCGCGGATTGCAGCGATCATGAAACCGAACGAGGCGCCCACCAGAGAGGGGATAACGAACATGTGGGGCAGGATCTCGCCGAGCGACATTCGCAGCACGACCATGTGCTGGAAGAGTCCGAAGGCCTGAACGATGACCGCCGCCGGCAGGGTCGTCCGGATGAACATCCCCGGATACCTGTGCACGAGCTTATTCAGACTGCTGGGCGTCATGCGCGCACTCCGGCGGGCCTCCGGTACGGGGGATGGACTTCAGGCCTCATTCACCGCAGGGCGGCATGTCGGACGAGTTTTTCAGCATGCCAGAGATATCCATAAATATCAATAATATCCATGGGCCACGATGGCCACCGATCGCGATCACCGGCGTCTCAGACAGTTGCCATGCGGGGAGCGCCGATCCTGCAGCTCTCCGGGCGGGCGCGGTCAGACGAATGCGGCGCTCAGCGCCGTTCCTTGCAGTAGGCGTAGACCTGTCTCGGATTGCAGTAGAAGGTCCCCGTGCCTGGAATATGACCCACGCCGAGTTCGGCGGGAATGTCGCGGTTCCCCGGGTACTCCCGGTCGGTCGGATGGATGCCGTAACCGCAGCCATAGGCGCGGTAACCCGACACCGTGCCAAGACTCCTTATGTTGTCGCCACCGCAGGCCTGGCGTACGGCCAGGATGCCGGACTGGCTGTCGAGCGCACCGCTCATATTCTGCAGCGGTCCCCTGCAGAGCCAGGCTCAGCCGCCATTGGTGGGCGGCGCACAAAGCGTGACGCCCTCAGGGTAGGCGACCGGGCGGTTGCGCGCTTCCTCCTCCTGCCGCTTCAGTGCCTCCTCCAGCTGCCGGCTGCGCTCCT
>JBAYTM010000023.1:0-12129 GCA_041675685.1 Thiohalobacteraceae bacterium | reverse complement strand
CATCCGCATGGTGTTCGCGGTGGTGGTGGTCGCGGAACTGCTGGCGTTCATCCTGGTGCTTACCTCGCCCTGGACCGGCGACAAATGGAGCGAACTCGGACTGGTCTCCCTGTTCGTCCAGTGGATCGCGCTGGCCAGCGCCGCGGTGCTCTGCGGGTTGCGACCCTGGTTGATGCGCATGAGCACCAGTGCCGCCGCGCTGGTCAGCTATCTCTCGCTGTTGCTGGTTACGCTGTTGCTGAGCGAGGCCGCCCTGCGGCTGACCGGGCCGGAGCAGGGCAATTTGCAACACGCCGATTTTCTGCTGCGCAATCTTGCGATCAGCGCCCTGCTGAGCGGGATGGTGTTGCGCTATTTCTATGTGCGGCACCAATGGGCGCAGCAAGTCACTGCGGAGGCGCAGGCGCGGGTGCAGGCGTTGCAGGCGCGCATCCGGCCGCATTTTCTGTTCAACAGCCTGAACACCATCGCCGCGCTGACGGCCAGCAAGCCGGCGCTCGCCGAGGATGTGGTGCAGGATCTTGCGGAGCTGTTCCGCGTCACCATGCGCGACATGCGCGAACGCGTCACGTTGGAGCAGGAACTGAACTTCACGCGGAGTTATCTGCGCATCGAGGCGCAACGCCTCGGCGACCGTCTGCAAGTGGACTGGACACTGAAGAACCTGCCGCTGGAGGCGCCGGTGCCGGCGCTGATCCTGCAGCCGCTGGTCGAGAACGCCGTCTATCACGGCATTGAAAGTCGCGCCGGTGGCGGTCGCGTGCACATTCTCGCCACCTTCAACCGCGGCGTCCTGCGCCTGGAGGTCCGCAATCCGCTGCCGCTCCAGCCGGCACGAAGCCCGCACGAGGGCAATCGGATGGCCTTGGACAATATCCGTGAGCGCCTGCAACTCGCCTACGGGCCCGAGGCGCGGCTGGAGGCGGACCGGCGCGAGGGCCTCTACCGCGTACGGGTGCTGTTTCCGATCGAGGTCGACACATGAAGGTCCTGTTGGTCGACGACGAGGTGCTGGCACGGGAACGGCTGCAGCGCCTGTTGACCGACTTGCCGGACTGCGTGGTCTGCGGCGAAGCCGCCGACGGACAGGCCGCCCTGATGGCGTATGCGCAGACCCAGCCAGATGTGGTGCTCATGGACATCCGCATGCCGGGCATGGACGGCCTCGAGGCGGCACGTCACCTCGCCGGGCTGCCCGATCCCCCGGCCGTGATCTTCACTACCGCCTTTGGCGACCATGCGTTGGAGGCCTTCGAGGCCTGTGCCGTGGATTATCTGCTCAAGCCGATCCGGCGCGAACGCTTGGCCGCCGCACTCGGCAACGCACGGCGCCTGACCCGCGCGCAGGCGGTCCGGCTGGACACGGAGACCGGCGGGGTGCGCAGCCAGATCTGCGTGCGCGTGCGCGGCAATCTCCATTTGGTGCCCGTGACGGACATCCGCTTTTTCCGTGCCGACAACAAATACGTCACGCTACGTAGCGGCGACGCGGAATATCTGGTCGAGGAATCGCTGAAGAATCTCGAGGAGGAGTTCGCTGCGCGCTTCATCCGCATCCATCGCAACGCCCTGGTGGCCGCGGATTTCGTGACGGGGCTGGAAAAGGGCGCCGAGGGTCGTTGCCTGGTCGTGCTGGCCGGTGTCGACGAGCGACTGGAGGTCAGTCGGCGACATCAGGCCGATCTTCGGACCCGCCTCAGACAACTTCGTGGCCCGGGCGTTTAAGGCGCGGCCTCACCGCCCCGTACCTGTCCCACCGCCGCGTCGATGCGCTGTTCCAGATAGCCGCCATAGAAATCGAGCGTGGTCAGGCCAACCATGCGTTCCGTGAGTTCGCGACCCTGCGCGTCGACGAACACCAGCGTCGGCACCATCTGCACCCCATAGCGACTCGCGAGCCGATCGCGCTCGATGGCGGCGCCATCGAAATCGACCAGCGGGCGGCTACTGTCGATCCGTACCTTGCGGATCAGGATACGATCCTCGTAGTCGCCGCTGATCAGCATCGGCACCAGGAACCACTCTTCCAGCTGCGTGCAGTACTCGCAATAGTCCGCCGCGAAGGCCAGCAGGATCGGCAGATCCTCCTGGGTCGCGCGCTGCGCATCGGCGTGCAGGTCGTCGCCTTCCTGGACTTCCGGCAAGGCGGCCCAGCCCGGCCCCGCCACCAACGCTAGGGTAAATGCCAAGACCTTTAGATACTTAAGCTTGCAACTCGCTTCGCGCACTCGTTATCCTCGCACTTTGCGGGCAGCGGGTGCTGCCGACGCGTGTCCCGGCGGCGACAGCCGCCATTTGTGCAACTTTGTGGCCGCAACCCTCGGCTGTCAACCAGGTCGATCATGTCCCAACCCACCCTACGCATCGCCACGCGCAAGAGCGCCCTGGCCCTCTGGCAGGCCGAGCATGTGCGCGCCGGCCTGCAGCTACACCACCCCGGTCTGCAGGTCGAGCTGGTCACTATGACCACCCGTGGCGATCAAATTCTCGATAGTCCGCTCGCCAAGGTGGGCGGCAAAGGCTTGTTCGTCAAGGAGCTCGAGCAGGCGCTGCTGGAGGGGCGTGCCGATATCGCGGTGCATTCCATGAAGGACGTCCCGGTGGACCTTCCGGACGGCCTGGGCTTGGCCGTCGTGCTGGAGCGGGAAGATCCGCGCGACGCCTTCGTTTCCAATCAATACGTCGAGCTCGAAGACCTGCCGCAAGGGGCTCGGGTCGGGACCTCGAGCCTGCGCCGGCAGTGCCAGCTGCGCGCCGTGCGGCCGGACCTCCTGATCGGTGACCTGCGCGGTAATGTGAACACGCGGCTGGAGAAACTCGATCGCGGGGAGTTCGACGCCATCATCCTCGCCTGCGCCGGACTCAAGCGCCTCGGCTTCGTCGATCGGATCCGCGAGGAACTCGGTGCGGCGGTCATTCTCCCGGCCATCGGTCAGGGCGCCATTGGTATCGAGTGCCGGGCGGACGATGCCGCCACCCGGGCCTTGATCCAGCCCCTGGCGCACCAGGACACGACCACCCGGCTGCGCGCCGAACGGGCGCTCAACCGCCGCTTGAGCGGCGGTTGTCAGGTCCCGATCGCCGGGTATGCCGAACTGGATCACGGCGTTATCGTGCTGCGCGGGCTGGTCGGGCGGCCTGACGGCAGCGAGCTGGTCCAGGGCGTGATCAGCGGCCGCCCCGAAGACGCCGAGGAACTGGGGCAGGTGCTCGCCGAAGATCTGCTCGGCCGGGGTGCGGCCGCGATCCTAGACGCGCTCTTCGCGGAGCCTTGAGGGCGTCGATGGCGGCGGGCGAGACACAGCCTGTTCTGGCCGGCCGGGGCGTTCTGGTGACGCGACCGGCGCACCAGGCGGACCATCTCTGCCGTTTGATCGAGGCGGCCGGCGGCCGGCCGATCCGCTTTCCCGTGCTGGAGATCCGGCCGCCCGCGGACCCCGACGGGGTGGCCGCGGAACTGGGACGGCTCGCCGACTATGACGTCGCCGTCTTCGTCAGCGTCAACGCCGTGCAGGCGGCCTTGGCGGCCATGGGACCGCGGTCCTGGCCGTCGCGGGTCGCGATCGCCGCCATCGGCACCGCCACCGCGCAGGCGTTGACGGCGCAGGGCTTGGTGGTCACGCATTGTCCGGTCGCGGAGTTCACGAGCGAGGCGTTGCTGGCGCTGCCCGCATTGCAAGGCCTCGCGGGCCGCCGGGTTCTGATCCTGCGTGGCGACGGGGGCCGCGACCAGTTACGCGACACACTGCGCATGCGTGGTGCCGAGGTGGATTATCTCGAGGTATACCGGCGCCGCCTGCCGGATGTCGACTCCGCGCCGTTGCTGGACCGTTGGCGGTCCGGTGAGATCGACGCGGCAATGGTTACGAGCAACGAAAGCCTGCGCAACCTGGTGACCATCGTTGGTACACTCGGCAAGCCGTTGCTGCGCGCGACGCCGTTGATTGTCGCCAATGCGCGCACGGCGGTGCTGGCGCGCGAGCTGGGAATTTCGGATCGGCCGCGGATCGCCGCCGATGCAACCGACGCGGCCATGACCGCGGCGCTTTGCGCTCACTTTTCAGAACAGCAGCGCGCGGCGCGTAGCGATTGAGCGACCGCGGCAGGCCGGTCCGAATCGCGCCCAGCGGGAGAGGCGGGGGAGGCCGGGCCAAAGCTGTGTCCCGCTTGGCGTATAGAATTAAGGACGGACGATAACAGGGCGGTGCGACGTCGGGCCGCGATGGGACCATGAATCATGAGTGAAGAACCCAATCTGCCGGCGGCGGCCCAACCCGAGTCTACGGTCGCCGAGAAACCCGCCGCGCCGCGCGCGTCCACCGCGCAGCTATGGGCGATTGCGGCACTGCTGATCGCGCTCGGTACCCTGATCGGCGGCTATTTCGTTTGGCATGAGGTACAACGCCTCGGTGCTTGGCAGCAGCAGGTCCTGAGCCAGATCGACGGTCGCGGCGCCGCCCTCGAACAACGCCTGCAAAGTTTCAAGGACCGACTCGAAAGCGATCTGGCGGCCGGCGAGCGCAGTCGGCGTGCGCTTGAAGAGGAGCAGCGCAGGCTGGCCGACGCCCAGCAGGGCCTGGACGAGGCGCTCGGCGTGCTGCGTGCGCAGCTCGGCAGCAGCCAGCAGGATTGGACGCTGGCAGAGGCCGAGTATCTGCTGCAGGTCGCCAACCAACGTTTGCAACTGATGCGCGATCCCGCCACCGCGCGCGCTGCGTTGGCGAGCGCCGACAGGCGCCTGCAGGCCTTGGGCGATCCGGGCTTCAATGCGGTGCGCGAACAGATCGCACAGGACCTCGCCGCACTGCAGGCGGTCGCGACCCCGGACCGCGCCGGCATCGCCATGACGCTCGAAAGTCTGGCGCGCCAAGTCGACCAGTTCCCACTCCAGGATTCGCGGTCGCCCCGAACCATTGCGCCGCAGGCCGACAGCACCGGCTCGCCGCCGGTCGACGACTGGAGGCGTTTGCCACGCCTGATCTGGGACGAACTTCGCAGCCTGGTCACGGTCCGGCGCAACGAGACGCCGGTCGGTCCCATGCTGGCGCCCGAGCAACAATTCTTTCTGTACGAAAACCTCCGTCTGCAGCTGACCAGTGCGCGCGTGGCGGCGCTGCAGGAAGAGCCTGGCAGCTACCGCGCCAGCCTCCGCACCGCGGCCAACTGGTTACGCGAGCACTTTTCCGCCGATGCGCCGCAGGTCACCGCCGCGCGCGACGAACTCGAACGCCTTGCGACCGTCGAATTGCGCCCCGCCCTGCCGGACATCAGCAACAGCTTGCGTCTGCTGCGGCAGCAACGTCAGCTGATCGGCAACAGCGGTCCGGGCGGCGAAGCAAGCGAAGAGGAGTCGCCGCCCGCAACGGAACCGGGCGATACGACCGGCAACGGCGACACGGGAGGCGGCGACACAAACGCCGCTGATGGCGCCGGGGCGGCGCCATGAGATTGCTGGTCTATTTGCTGCTCGGTCTGATCGGTGCGGTCGCGCTCGGCTTGCTGCTGGTGCAGGAGCCCGGCTACGTGTTGATCGGCTATCGCGAATGGACCTTGGAGACGACGCTATCGCTGCTGGTGTTCGGGCTGCTATTGGGCTTTATCGCGCTGTATCTGCTGTTGCGCTTCGTCGCCGGCCTGCGGCGTGCGCCGCAGCGCGTGCGACAGTGGGAACAGCGGCGCAAAGCGTTGCGCGCGCGCAACGCGCTCAATCGCGGCCTGATCGAACTGGCCGAGGGCAACTGGAACGGCGCCGAAAAGCGCCTGCTGCAACACGCCGGCGACAGTGACAGTCCGCTGCTGAATTACCTCGCCGCGGCGCGTGCCGCGCAGAAGCAGGGTGCGCACGAGCGGCGCGACCACTATCTGCGTCTGGCCCATCAGGGCATGCCGGCGGCCGATATTGCCGTCGGGTTGACCCAGGCGGAACTGCAGATCGCCCATCGGCAGATGGAACAGGCCCTGGCCACCTTAACGCACGTGCGCACGCTCGCCCCGCGTCACACCTATGTGCTCGAACTGCTGATGCGGCTCTACGAACGGGTGCAGGACTGGGAGCATCTGCGCGACCTGCTGCCGGAGTTGCGTAAACGCGCGGTACTCGACAATGACGCGGCCGACCGGCTGGAGATCCGGTTGCACGCCGAGCTGTTGGCGCAGGCGGTACGCAGCGGCGACGTCGAGCTGTTGCGCGAAGCCTGGACCCGGGTACCGCGCCGGTTGTTGCACGACGCCGATCTGGTGCTCGCATACGCGTCGCGCCTGCACCTGCTGGGCGAAGACAAAGAGGCGGAGGCGCTGCTGCGCACGACCTTGAAGAAGGCTTGGGACGACCGCTTGGTGGATCTCTATGGGCGGCTGCAGGGTGATCTTCCCGCCCAGCTCGGCACGGCCGAGGACTGGTTGCGCGACCGCGACCGCAACCCGGTCCTGCTGTTGGCGCTGGGGCGGCTGGCCATGCACAGTAACCTGTGGGGCAAGGCGCGCGGATATCTCGAGGCGAGCATAGGCCGGACGCCGACGATCGAGGCCTATCAGCTGCTCGGAATGCTGGCGGAGCAGCTGAACGATCCGGTGCTGACGACCGAATGCTACCGGCAGGGACTCTGGCTGGCGACTGGGGGGAATGCCTTGGCGATCCCCGCGCGGGACACCGGCGTCGCGCTCAGCGAGCCGCCGCCGCTGCTGGAAGGCGGTGCGGCGCAGCAACAGGGTTGAGCGTGACGCGCAGCAGCAATCAGGGCGGGTCAAAGACGCGCCTCGCCAAGCTGCACGGCTTGCCGGGTCAGATCGGCGTTGCGGCCTTTTCGCGCGTATCGGCGGCGAACTCGAACGCGTCCGAAAACATCTGATCGGGCGGCAGTCCGCGCGCAAGGAAGTGCAGCCGCGCGGCGTCGCACATCGCCGGTGGACCGCTCATATAAACGTCATGGCCGGACAGATCCGCGTAGGCGCGCTCGACGGCGTCGACCACCAGCCCCGTCTCGCCGGCCCAGGGATGGTCGCCGCCGGGTTCCGAGACGACGGGGGTATAACGAAACCCAGGGTGCTGCGCAAGCCAGGTCCGGATAAGCTCCTGCATATAGAGATCGTTGGGCGTACGCACGCCCCAGAACAGGTGCATGGGGCGATCGAGACCGATATGGAAGGCGTGCTCGAGCATGCCCTTGAGTGGTGCGAAGCCGGTGCCGCCGCCCATCAAAATGATTGGGCGGGCGGAGTCTTCCCGGAGGTAATAAGATCCGAGCGGACCCTCGATGCGCAGCATCGCTTTGGGCTTCATCTCCCGGAATACGTATTCGGTGAAATGCCCGCCGGGCACCAACCGGATGTGCAGCTCGATGAATGCATCGTCGTGCGGCGCGTTGGCGATCGAGAATCCGCGGCGGCGACCGTCCTTGAGCAGGATCTCGAGATACTGCCCGGCCAGAAACTGCAGGCGCCCGCTCGCCGGCAGTGCCAATCTCAGGCGCATGACGTCGTGCGTGAGCGGTTCGATGTCCGCGACCCGCGCAGGAACGTTCTTTACCTGGATGTCGCCGGGCGTGACGAGTTCGCGCGCAGCGAGCACCAGGTCGGTGTCGGCGCAGGCCTGGCATACCAGCACCTCGCCGGCCGCCGCGGCCTCCGGTTCCAGTGCGGCAGGCATGTATGCCGGGTAGCTGACGCGACCGGCCAACAGTTGCGCGGCGCAACTGCCACAGGCGCCGCTGCGGCACCCGTAGGCAAGGGCTATGCCTTGGCGCAATGCGGCGGCGAGCAGCGTTTCGCCGGCGGCGACCGCAAACACGCGACCGCTCGGCTTGAGATGGACCTGAAACGACATGGGTAAGCTAAGGGCCAAAGAAAGAAGGCCGGCGATTGTCGCCTATTTGGCCAGGGAGATAAACCGATGAAGCCTGCGTCAATACCGGCGCTTATCCTTGGTTGCGGCTATGTCGGCCGGCGCTTGGCGAAGCAACTACTGGACGCGGGGAGCCAGGTGACAGGCCTGGTGCGGACCGCGGAATCGGCGCATAGCCTGCGGGCGCTCGGCGCGCAAGCCCTCGTGGCAGACCTCGATGCGGCGACGGATCTGGCGCCTATCCCTTCCGCGGGAAGTGATTGCTACTACTTCATGCCGCCGCCCGGCAGCGGCGAGACCGATCCACGGCTGCGTCGTGTTCTCGCGAGTATCGACAGCGCCGCGCTGCCGCAGCGCATCGTCTACCTCAGTACCAGCGGTGTATACGGCGACTGCAAAGGCGCCTGGGTCGACGAGACGCATCCGCTGAACCCCATAACGCCCCGTGCGCGACGCCGTGCCGACGCGGAAACCGCGTTGCGCGCGTGGAGCGAAGCGACCGGGGTGCCGGTCGTCATCCTGCGCGTACCCGGCATCTATGGTCCCGGCAAATTGCCGCTGCAGCGCCTGCGTCAGGGATTGCCCTTGTTGGAAGAGGAGGCGTCGCCCTATACCAATCGCATTCAGGTCGACGACCTGATTGCGGTCTGCCGGGCCGCCATGGCGCGCGGCCGGCCGGGCGCTGCGTACAACGTCAGCGATGGCCAGCCGTCCAACATGACGGATTACTTCAATCGCATCGCGGACTTCACCGGCCTGCCGCGCCCGCCATTGGTCGGACGCGACGCGATCGATCGGCTCAGTCCCGGCATGCGCGGCTTCATGGAGGAATCCAAACGGCTGGACAACCGGCGCATGCGCGAGGAGCTGGGTGTCGAGTTGCGCTATCCGTCGCTCGAAGCGGGATTGGGCGCCAGTCTGAACGAGGCGTCATAGCAGGCCCCGGGAAGTGCGATCACTGCATGTCCTGCCGGTCGATCCCCAGCTCGTCCCAGATCGCGTCGATGCGCTGGCTGACTTCATCGGACATGCGGATGGGTCGCCCCCATTCCCGCGTTGTCTCGCCTTTCCATTTGTTTGTCGCGTCGAACCCGATCTTGCCGCCCAGGCCAGACACGGGCGACGCAAAATCCAGGTAATCGATCGGCGTGTTCTCGACTATCGTGGTGTCACGTGCGGGGTCCATGCGGGTAGTCATCGCCCAGACGACGTCCTTCCAGTCCCGTACGTTCACATCGTCGTCGGTGACGATCACGAATTTCGTATACATGAATTGGCGCAGAAAGCTCCATACGCCGAACATCACGCGCTTGGCGTGCCCCGGATACTGTTTCTTCATGCTTACGCAGGCGATGCGATAGGAGCAGCCTTCGGGCGGCAGATAGAAGTCGACGATCTCCGGAAACTGCTTCTGCAGGATCGGCACGAACACCTCGTTGAGTGCGACACCGAGGATGGCGGGCTCGTCCGGCGGCCGACCGGTGTAGGTGCTGTGATAGATCGGGTCGCGGCGGTGCGTGATGCGCTCGATGGTCAACACCGGGAAACGATCGACCTCGTTGTAGTAACCCGTGTGGTCGCCGAACGGGCCCTCGTCCGCCTCCTCGCCCGGATAGATGAACCCTTCCAGGACGATCTCCGCGCTCGCGGGAATCTGCAAGTCGTGCGTGATGCACTTGGTCAGTTCAGTCTTGGAGCCACGCAACAGACCGGCAAAGGCGTATTCCGAAAGCGTGTCCGGTACCGGTGTGACTGCGCCGAGAATGGTCGCTGGATCGGCGCCGAGTGCAACCGCGACCGGAAAGGGCTCGCCCGGATGTGCTTGCTGCCAGTCTCTGAAATCCAGCGCGCCGCCACGGTGCGCGAGCCAACGCATGATGACCTTGTTGCGGCCGATCACCTGCTGGCGATAGATGCCGAGATTCTGCCGTTCCTTGTGCGGGCCGCGGGTACAGACCAGCGCCCAGGTTATAAGCGGGCCGGCATCCTCGGGCCAGCAGGTCTGGATGGGGAAGCGCGCCAGATCGACCTCCTCACCCTGGAGAATCACGTCCTGACAGGGTGCGCCCTTGACCAGCTTCGGCGCCATGTCGAGCACCTTCCGGAATACCGGCAGCTTCTCCCAGGCGTCCTTCATCCCCTTGGGTGGTTCCGGTTCCTTCAAAAAGGCGAGCAGCCTGCCGACCTCGCGGAGCGCGTCCACCGATTCTTCACCCATACCGAGTGCAACCCGCCTCGGCGTGCCGAACAGGTTCCCGAGCACAGGAATCGAATGGCCTTTGGGGTTCTCGAACAGCAGGGCCGGTCCACCGGCGCGCAACGTACGGTCGCAGATCTCGGTCATTTCCAGGCAAGGGTCGATTTCCCGCGCGATGCGCTTGAGCTCGCCCCGCTGTTCGAGTTGCTGCAGAAAATCGCGCAAGTCGCGGTACTTCATAGCGCGAACTCCGCAATAACCGGCGTGTGATCCGAGGGTCGTTCCCAACCGCGCGGCGTCTTGTCGATCCGGCAGGCCGTGCAGGCCTCGCACATCGGTGCGCTCGCGAGGATGTGATCGATGCGCAGGCCAATATTGCGGCGGAAGGCGTTCATGCGGTAATCCCACCAGGAGTAGCTTTTTTCGGGTTGCTCGAAGCGCCGGAAAACATCGCACAGGCCAAGGTCGATGAGACCGTGAAAGGCGGCGCGTTCCGGTGGCGAAAACAGCACACTGCCTTCCCAGGCAACCGGGTCGTGCACGTCTTCGGGTGCCGGCGCAATGTTGAAGTCGCCGACCACGACCAGTTTTTCATAGCGCTGAAGTTCCATGGTCAGCCAAGTCGTGAGCTTGTCCAGCCAGGCGAGCTTGTATTGATATTTTTCCGAGCTGAGCGACTCGCCGTTCGGGACGTACAAATTGATCAACCGCAAGTCGCCGTAGGTTGCCGCCAGTACGCGCCGCTGCGGGTCTTCGAGCCCGGCGATATCCTGCAATACGTCCGTACAGGGCGCGCGGCTCAGTATCGCGACGCCATTGTAGGTCTTTTGGCCGGAGAAGACTGCGTGATAACCGGCGGCGAGCAGGTCCGTCTCCGGAAACTGCTCATCGCTGAGCTTGGTCTCCTGCAGCGCCAACAGATCCGGTTGTGCATCGGCCGACCATTGCAGCACCTGCGGTAAGCGCACGCGCAGCGAGTTGACGTTCCAGGTGGCGATTTTCATGTGGGCGTTATTGCTGACCACCAAGGGCATAACGAAATGCGCGCAAATCGCGCGGAGCACTCGGCATCATCGCACGCTTCACGCGCCTTTCCTCTCGCGCCTTTGATTGTGTCTCGATGACGCGATCTTACGCAGCCAAACCGGAATGCCGGAGCAAGGCGTCGATAGTCGGCTCGCGACCGCGGAAGTCGACGAACAGCTCCATGGGCTCGCAGGAACCGCCACGCTCGAGGATACTGGTAAGGAAGCGCAACCCCGTGTCACGGTCGAAAATACCCGCCTCTTCGAAGGCCGAGAAGGCGTCTGCCGACAGCACCTCCGCCCACTTGTAGCTGTAGTAGCCTGCTGCGTAACCGCCCGCGAAGATATGCGAGAAGCTATGCGGAAAACGGTTGAACGACGGTGGACGCAGCACCGCAACCTTGCGCCGGACGTCCTCGAGCGTCTCGTAGATGCGTGCGCCCTTCTCCGGGTCGTAGTCGCGATGGATGCGGAAATCGAAAATGGAGAACTCCAACTGCCGCACCATCTGCATCGCCGACTGGAAGTTGCGTGCCGCCTGCATGCGTTCGTAGAGCTGTTGCGGCAACGGCTCGCCGGTTTGATAGTGTCCGGCAATCAGGTCCAGCGCTTCGCGCTCCCAGCACCAGTTCTCCATGAACTGGCTGGGCAGCTCGACCGCATCCCAGGCCACGCCGCTGATGCCGGATACGCCGGCATAATCGACCTGCGTCAACATATGATGCAGACCGTGCCCGAACTCATGGAACAAGGTGATGACCTCGTCGTGGGTGAACAGCGCCGGGTCCTTGCCGATGCGCGGCGAGAAGTTGCAGGTCAAGTAGGCGACCGGGATCTGCAGGCCGTCACGGGTAATGCGCCGTGAGATGCAATCGTCCATCCAGGCGCCACCGCGCTTGTGCGGACGCGCATACAGGTCGAGATAAAACTGCCCACGCAACGCGCCCGCCTGATCGCGAATCTCGTAGAAGCGGACGTCGGGGTGCCATGCGTCCACCGCGTCCAGGGTGCTGATCCGCAGACCGTACAGGCGTTCCACCACCGCGAACATGCCGGGCAGCACGCGT
>JBAYTM010000022.1:0-12244 GCA_041675685.1 Thiohalobacteraceae bacterium | reverse complement strand
CGCATCTCCACCGCGCGCAATTCGCGGGCGAGTTTGTCCAGCGCTGCATTCACGAAGGCATGGCCCTGTTCGGCGCCGAATTTCTTGGCCAGCGCGACTGCCTCGTTGAGCACGACCCTGTAAGGCACATCGAGACGCTGTTGGAGTTCATAGGTCGCGAGCCGCAGCACCGCGCGCTCGACCGGGTCCACTTCGTGCAGCGGACGCGCCAGCGTCGGTTCGAGCAGCGCATCGAGCACCGCATGACCCTGGACGACGCCGCGCACCAGTGCCTCGAAATAACCGGCGTCGATGCCGCGGTTTTCCTCGTCGGCAAGAAACTGCGCGAGGATGTCCGCCGCGTCGTGCGCCGTCATCTGCCATTGGTAGACCGCCTGCATCGCCAATCGCCGCGCCTTGGAACGTGCGACGGTCGAAAACCCGCTAGACCCGGTCGCTGCACTGTGCGCCATCAAGACTCCAACTGCTTGAGCAGATCGACCATCTCGATCGCGGACATGGCCGCCTCGACGCCCTTGTTGCCGGCCTTGGTGCCGGCGCGCTCGATGGCCTGTTCGATGTTGTCGACCGTCAGCACGCCGAAGGCGACCGGGATATCGAATTCCATACCGACCCCCGCGAGACCTTTGGTGCACTCGCCGGCGACGTACTCGAAATGCGGCGTACCGCCGCGAATCACCGCGCCGAGCGCGATGATGGCGTCATACTTCTTCGACGCAGCCAGCCGCTTCGCCACCAGGGGCATCTCGAAGGCGCCCGGCACCCGCACGATCTGAAGATCCTGTTCCGAGGCACCGTGGCGTTTCAGACAATCCATCGCACCGGCCACCAGACTCTCGACGATGAAGCTGTTGAAGCGCGCCACCAACAACACAAAGCGCGCCCCGCGCACCTGCAACTGGCCTTCGATCTCGGTCGTTTTGCTCATTGTTCGTTTCCCGTATTGAGTCGAAACAAGTGTAACCACTAAGGACACAAAGAACACGGATGTTGTCTTGCAAAAAACGCAGCTTCTGCTGGCTCGGAGATTTCGCCGCGCCATCGACGGAGTTCTACCCGTTTACATGGAACGGCCTTGGTGTCCTTTGCGTCCTTCGTGGCCAATAAAAACCGGCAAATTCAATATCAATCTCCGGATACGTACTCGACCACTTCCAGGCCGAAGCCGGTGATGCCGTGCATCTTTTTCGGCGCCGACAGCACGCGTAACTGAGTGATGCCGAGGTCCGCCAGGATCTGCGCGCCGAGGCCGTAGGTCCGCAGTTCTTCGCGCCCGGCGCGGCGCGGCGGCTCGCCGTGCGGACCGGATTCGGCGTAGTGGCGGATGCGTCGCACCAGCGAGGCGGGATCTTCGGCCTTGCCGAGCACGATGACCACGCCGGCGCCTTCGCGTGCCATACGCTCCAGCGCATCGCGCAGCGGCCAGCCGCAGTCGCCGGTCTGCGCGCCGAGCAGATCGCACAGCATGCCCTGGACGTGCACGCGCACCAGCACCGGCTTCGAGGTGTCCAGCTCACCGTAGATCAGCGCCAGGTGCACGTCCTTGTCGATGGAGTCCTCGAAGGCCACCAGCCGGAAGTCACCGAACTGGGTCGGCAGCATGCACTCGGCGACGCGTTCGACGGTCTTCTCGTTTTCGATGCGATAGTGAATCAGGTCGGCGATGGTGCCGATCTTCAGACCGTGTTCGGCGGCAAAACGCTCGAGATCCGGACGGCGCGCCATGGTGCCGTCTTCATTGAGGATCTCGACGATCGCGGCGGCCGGGTCGAAGCCCGCGAGCCGCGCCAGATCACAACCCGCCTCGGTATGGCCCGCGCGCGTCAACACGCCACCCGGCTGCGCCATGAGCGGGAAGATGTGTCCCGGCATGACGATGTCACCCGGTTTCGCATCGGCCGCCACCGCGGCCTGAATGGTGCGCGCGCGATCGTGCGCCGAGATACCGGTGGTGACGCCTTCGGCGGCCTCGATGGAGACCGTGAAGTTGGTCGAGTGTGCGGAACCGTTCGCGTCGACCATCAACGGCAGCTTCAATTGCCGGCAACGCTCGCGCGTCAGCGTGAGACACACCAGCCCGCGGCCATACTTCGCCATGAAATTGATGTCCTCGGGACGCACTTTGGAGGCCGCCATCACCAGATCGCCCTCGTTCTCGCGATCCTCGTCATCCATCAGGATGATCATTTTGCCTTGGCGGATATCCTCGACGAGCTCTTCGACTGTGTTCAATGACATGTCCGCTTTAACCTCAAAAATACTTTAACCGCGAAGGACGCGAAGGCGCGCTAAGGAAGCCAAATTCACGCCCGAAGCGAAAAGTCGCGACAATCTTCTTCGTAGCCACGCGACCCGGCCGAGACGGTCGGAATCCGCTTCCCGCTTTTGCGCCGTTACCTGGATAACGTGGTTTTCCCTTGCGCGCCTTCGCGTCCTTCGCGGTTAAAGTTAAAACAAGTAAAACTCACTCCGGTGCAAAACCGTGCGCCCGCAGGAAGTCGTGTGTGATGCCCTGGCCGCCGGTTTCCGCGTCGCCCAGCAGCAGGCGTTCCAGGTAGCGCGCGATCAGGTCCACTTCCAGGTTCACTTTGCGGCCGGCGCGATAGCCGTCGAGTGTGGTCTCGCGCAGCGTGTGCGGGACGATGTTCAGCTCGAACTCCGCGCCTTCCACTGCGTTGACGGTCAGGCTCACCCCGTCGACGCAGATCGAACCCTTGTGCGCGATGTAGCGCGCGAGTTCGCGCGGCGCACGGATGCGGAAACGCTCCGAGCGCGCATCGGCCTTGCGTTCCATGACCTCGCCGACGCCGTCGACGTGTCCGCTGACCAGGTGCCCGCCGAGCCGCGTGGTCGGGGTCAGCGCCTTTTCGAGATTCACGCGCGTGCCTGTTTTGAATTCGCCGATCACCGTATGCGCCAGCGTCTCGCCCGAGACATCGGCCCAGAACCCGTCGCCGGGCAGCTCCACGGCGGTGAGGCAGACCCCGCTGACCGCTACGCTGTCGCCCAGACGCAGATCGCCGAGATCCAGCTTGCCGGTACGCACCCGCAAGCGCGCATCGCCGCCCCTGGACTCGAGCGACGCGATCTCACCGACCGCTTCAATGATGCCTGTGAACATGTTAGTGCTTGCGCACAGGTGCAAGAGACAAGAGGCAAGAAGCAAGTAGTAAAACCGTCTGCGTGAAAGTTTTCATGACTTGCCTCTTGCCTCTTGTCTCTTGTCTCTGATCGCCACAGTAATCCGCCAATCTTCTCCGACGCTGCGAACGTCAAAGATTTCCACTCCAATACGATGATCCATGCGATCCAGTCCAGGCAGATGCAGCAGGCCGCGCGCGGCGTCGCCGAGCAGCACCGGGGCGAGATATACGATCAGTTCGTCGATCAGGCCGGCGCGCAGCATAGCACCGGCCAGGACGGCGCCGGTCTCCAGCAGGACTTCATTGAGCGCGCGCCGGTTCAATTCGTCCATGACCGCGGTCAGGTCGACGCCGTCATTGCCGGCCGGGAGCCGCACGACTTCGGCGCCCGCCGCCTCCAGCGCCGCACGCGGCGCCTCGGCGTTGTTCGTCGTCAACACCAGCGTGGCGCCCGGTTCGTTCAACATGCGCGCCGTCGCCGGCATGCGCAGGCCGCTATCCAGCACCACGCGCAGCGGCTGCCGCTGCGCCTGCGCTGCGTCGATCCGCACCGTCAGGGCCGGATCGTCCGCCAATACCGTGCCGGCGCCGGTGAGGATCGCCGAGCTGCGCGCGCGCAGCCGTTGTACGTCGGCGCGTGCCGCGGCGCCGGTGATCCATTTCGACTCGCCCGACGCCATGGCGGTGCGCCCGTCCAGGCTCATGGCCAGTTTGCAGCGCACGTAGGGCCGGCTATGGCGCATCCGGCTGACGAAGCCGGGATTGAGCGCCGCGGACTCGGCGGCCAGCAGACCGCTCGCGGTCGCGATACCGGCCGCCTGCAGCCGCGCCAATCCGCCGCCCGCGACCAGCGGGTTGGGATCCGACATGGCGGCCACCACACGGGCCACGCCCGCTTCGATCAGCGCGTCGCTGCACGGCGGCGTACGGCCCTGATGACAGCAAGGCTCGAGCGTCACGTAGGCGGTCGCGCCGCGCGCCCGCTCGCCCGCCTCCCGCAGCGCATGCACTTCGGCATGCGGTTCACCCGCGCGTTCGTGCCAACCTTCACCGACGATGGCGCCGTCCCGGACCAGCACACAACCGACGCGCGGATTCGGATCCGTGCTGTACAGCCCGCGCTCGGCCAGTTGCAGCGCGCGGGCCATATATCTGTAATCGTCGCTGTCGGTCATTTTTGCCAGGCTCTAGGTGCTAAATGCTAGGGCCGAGGTGAAACCCGTGGTTCATCCATTCAAGCATCTTTCCTCGGCCCTAGTCCCTAGAACCTAGCTCCTGCTTTTCATCTAGGTGCTAGGGAAACCCACTGTCATGCTTACACAGCAGTCGGGGTTTATTGCTACAACGATGCAGCGTCATTCCCGCGGAAGCGGGAATCCATGGGTTTTTAAACCACTGGATTCCCGCTTCCGCGGGAACGACGGACTCGCTACTGCTTTTCATCCAATAACGGGATCTGGTTGCGCGCCTCTTCGGCCGACGGCTGGTTCTCCAACCGCTCGATCTCCTCGCGGAAGGCGTTCACGTCCTGGAAGCTGCGATACACCGAAGCGAAACGCACATAAGCGACCTGATCCAGGTTGCGCAGTTCCTCCATCACCCATTCGCCCAGTTGCCGCGAGGGGATCTCGCGCTCGCCGCTGGCGCGCATGCGCTGTTGGATGCGGGTGATGGCATCCTCGACGCGCTGCGTCGGGACCGGGCGCTTCTCCAACGCGCGCACGATGCCGCCGCGCAGTTTGGATTCGTCGAACGGGTCGCGCTTGCCGTCGCGTTTGACGATGCGTGGCATGACCAGCTCGGCGATCTCGAAGGTCGTGAAACGCTCGTTGCAACTGAGACATTCGCGCCGACGGCGCACCTGCATGCCTTCGCCGGTGAGCCGCGAATCGATCACCTTGGTGTCTTCGGCGCCGCAGAATGGGCAATGCATGAATTCAGATACAAGAGTCGAGAGACAAGAGACAAGGAAAACCGCATCGTTCCGCAGACAATTTGTCTCTTGTCTCTCGCATCTTGACTCTATCGCTCATATACCGGAAACCGTTTGCACAGCGCCAGTACTTCGTTACGCACACGCTCCTGAATCTCCACATTTTCCACATCGTCGAGGATGTCGCAGATCCAGCCGGAGAGCGCCTTGGCCTCGGTCTCCTTGAAACCGCGGGTGGTCATGGCGGGCGTGCCGATGCGGATACCGCTGGTGACGAAGGGCGATTGCGGGTCGTTGGGCACGGCGTTCTTGTTGACGGTGATGTAGGCGTTGCCGAGCGCGGCATCGGCGGCCTTGCCGGTGATGCCCTTGGCGATCAGGTCGACCAGGAACAGATGATCGTCGGTACCGCCGGAGACGATCTTGTAACCGCGCTCGATCATCACCGCGGCCATGGCGCGGGCGTTGGCCAGCACCTGCTTCTGGTAAGCCTCGAACTCCGGCTGCAATGCCTCGAGGAAGGCGACCGCCTTGGCGGCGATCACATGCATCAGAGGGCCGCCCTGGGTGCCGGGGAATACCATCGAGCTGAGCTTCTTCTCGATGTCCGGATTGGCCTTGGCCAGGATCAGCCCGCCGCGCGGACCGCGCAGCGTTTTGTGGGTCGTCGTCGTGGTGACGTCGGCCACCTGCACGGGATTCGGATAGATGCCGGCGGCGACCAGTCCGGCGACGTGCGCCATGTCGACGAACAGCAGGGCGCCGACCGAATCGGCGATGTCGCGGAACTTGTTCCAGTCCAGCGTCCGCGAGTAGGCCGAGAACCCGCCGACGAGCATCTTCGGCTTGTGTTCGTTCGCCAGTCGCTGGATCTCGTCGTAGTCGACCAGGCCGGTATCCGGATTGAGTCCATACTGCACGGCGTTGAACAGCTTGCCGGAGAAGTTCACCTTGGCGCCGTGGGTCAGATGGCCGCCGTGCGCCAGACTCATGCCGAGAATGGTGTCGCCGGGATTGAGCAGCGCGAGGTACACCGCGGCATTGGCCTGCGAACCGGAGTGGGGTTGGACGTTGGCATAGTCGGCGCCGAACAACTGCTTGGCGCGATCGATGGCAAGTTGTTCGGCGACATCGACGAACTCGCAACCGCCGTAATAGCGCTTGGCCGGATAGCCCTCGGCGTACTTGTTGGTCAGCACCGAACCCTGCGCCGCCATGACGCGCGGGCTGGCGTAGTTTTCCGAGGCAATCAGCTCGATGTGTTGTTCCTGGCGCTGTTGCTCGCCCTGGATGGCGGCCCACAGATCTGGATCGTAGCCGGCAATGGCCATGTCTTTACTGAACATCCCAAACCCCTGTAAACGGCCCTGCTGCGGCGCGGACCGGCGCTGGACGGACTCTCCCGCCGGGGGCGGGGAGCGAAAGGCGGCCATGATAGCCGATCCGGGCTCCTGGTGCAGTGCCGAACGGGCCTGGAGCCAGGCCAACCGGGCGCGCATCCGGCGCACGTGGCCGCCCTCCCAATAGCGGCGCCCGCAGGCCGGGCAGGCCCGCAACGGCAGTCCGGCCGCGCGCACCGACGGCGGAATCGAGGGCGAAGTCGCCGCATCCGCCGGCCGCAGGGACACATTGCAGAGCAGGCAGCGGCTGAAGGGCGCATGCTGCCAATCCAACGGCAGGGCGGCGCCCAACTCGTCCGCCCAGGCCTCCAACCCCTGACCTTGCAGCAACAGCACCTGCCCCGGCGCCTCCCGGAATTCGAGCAACTTGCGATCGCGGGTCAGCAGCAGGCGGCCCTCGACACAGGCCTGTTGCAACAACGACCGGTCGCTGCGACGCGGCGGCGCCATGGCCGTATCCAGACCCGCCGCGCGCAGCCAGCGCGCCAGCCCGTGCAGCATTTCGTCACAGAGGAATTTCATCCTGGCGGTCCGCGCAGAGGGCGGCGACCACGCCGGTCCAGGCCGCGGCCAGGTTGGCGCGGTCGTAACCGCCGCCGCCCAGCGCCACCAGTCGACCATCCGAGTACTCGTCCGCGAGCCGGCAGAGGCGCGTGGCGATCTCGCCATGCAGATCGCGGCTGTAGCTCAGATGGGTGAGCGGATCCCCGCCTACGCTGTCGGCGCCGCATTGCAGGATGATGAATTCGGGCGCGGTTTGGCGCAGCAAGGATTCGGCGGCGTCCCATACCCGCAGCACCGTGGCGTCGTCGCTGTTGGGCGGCAGCGGGATATTGAGCTTGGTGCCGGTGGCCGCACCGCGGCCCGTCTCCTCGGCCGAGCCCGTGCCGGGGTACAGATACCGGCCGTCTTCGTGCAGATCGACGAAGATCAGCTCCGGGTCGTCCTCGAATGCGTAGAACACACCGTCGCCATGGTGTGCGTCTATGTCCACGTAGGCGATGCGCCGCAGACCGTGCACGGCGCGCAGGGTTTCGATCAGCACACCACAGTCGTTGAAGACGCAGAAACCGGCCGCGCCGTCACGCCGCGCGTGGTGCAGACCGGCGATCGGTACGAAGGCGCGCCGGCACTCGCCCGCCAATACCCGCGCGGCCGAGTCCAGCACGCTGCCGACCACCGTGGCGGCGGCCTCGTAGACGCCGCGAAAGGCCGGCGTGTCGCCGGCGTCGAGGTAACCCCGTCCGCTCTCCGACTGACGTTTGACGCGCGCAAGATAATCCGGTGTGTGAAAGCGCAGGATGTCCGCATCGGTGGCGACCACCGGCGGGCAGACATGCAGCGACGCGTCGAGGCCGGCCGAACTGCAGTTTGCCCAGAACGCATCCAGCCGGTCGGTACCGAAGGGATGCCCCTGACCGAAACCGTAGGCGGCCAGCGCCTCGCCGCGGTAGATGCAGCAGGCCATGCGCCCGCCTCCGAAAAAAAACCGAGCGCTTACTCTACTGCCGAGGCGGGAACAGCGGCAACCGGCACGCTGAGACGCCGTCCGGACTGCATCAGCGCCGTGCATTCCTCGGCCGGCAGCGGACGACTGAACAGATAACCTTGGATGGCGTCGCAGCCTTCCATGCACAGATAGTCCAATTGTTCCTGTGTCTCGACGCCTTCGGCCACGACGCGCAGCCCGAGACTGTGCCCCAGCCCGATGATGGCGCGAACGATGGCGACGTCGTGCTCGTCGCTGGGAATATCGCGGATAAACGACCGATCGATCTTGAGGCAGTCGATCGGAAAGGTTTTCAGGTAGCTGAGCGAAGAATGGCCGGTGCCGAAATCGTCGATCGATGTGTGAATACCGAGGCTCGAAAGCCGGTCCAGCATCGCGCGCGCGGCCGCCGGGTTGTCCATGATGGCCGACTCGGTGATCTCCAGACTGAGCGCGTTCGCCGGCAAACCCAGCTCGGCCTGGATGGCCTCGATGCGCGCCGCGAGATCTTTCTGCCGGAACTGCCGGGTGGACAGATTGACCGCTATGCTGCCCTGCAACAGCCCGGCGTCCAACCAGGCGCGCGCCTGCCGGCCGGCCTGACGCAGCACCCACTCGCCGATCGGATGGATCATCCCGCATTCCTCGGCGACCGGTATGAACTCGATGGGACTGACCGCGCCGAGCTCCGGCGACTGCCAACGCAGCAGCGCCTCCCAGCCGCGGATCCGGCCGCTGACCAGGCAGACCTTCGGCTGATAATGCAGCATGAACTCGCAACGTCCAACCGCGTGTTTCATGCGCGCTTCCAGCAATGCGCGCCGCTGGATCCGCTCACCCAATTCCCGGCTGAATGCCGCAAGGCAATGCCGGCCGGCCGCCTTGGCGCTGTGCAGGGCGACGTCCGCGTGGCGCAGCAGCACGCTGGCCGATTCGCCGTCGGCCGGGTAGGAGACGACGCCGAGACTGGCGCCGATCTCGATGCGGTCGCTGCCGATGTCGAATTCGCGCTGCATGGCATCGAGGAGTCTCTCACCTGCCTGTTTCCCCGCGCCTATGTCGGACTGCTCCAGCAGGATCACGAAATTGTCGCCGCTGAAGCGGGCAACGAACGCGGTCGACGGCAGGTTGGTGCGGATCCGCTCGGCCACGGCGATCAGCAGCAGGTCGCCGCGCTCGTGACCGAGGGTCGCATTGACTGTCTTGAAATGATCCAGGCCGAGCAGAATCACGGCACAACGGGACCGCTCGCGCGCCGCGCTCAGAATCGTGCGATGCAAGCGCTCGTTGAAGGCGGCGCGACTCGCCAGGCCGGTCAGGTCGTCGTGTTCGAGCATCTTGCGGATCTGCTGGAAGGGCTGACGCACCGCCTCCGCAAAGATCGCGCGAAACAGAAAGAAGAATGCGAACATCTTGTAGACGTGTCCCAGCAGGTTCGCGGAGTTGATGACGTTCACGTAGAAGGTGAAAAACAGCTCGCCCATCGCCATCAGGGCCAAGGCCATGAGCAGGCTGTCGACTTCGCAATTCACGACCCGCCTGCGGCGCCGGTAGAGCAAGCCGAGCGCGGCGACCAGTAGCGCGAACACGCCCCACTCCAACGCGATCTTGACCGACGTGAGCCCCTGCCCTGGCACGAACATGAGCGGAAACAGATCGGGGCGATACAGAATCAAGACGACCAGCGCGGTTACCAAAGCCAGCACGCCCAGCAGGATTCGTCCGCGCAATGCCGGGTAAACCAGGCGCGATTCAGCCAGCAGGATGTAGAGCAATAACCCGAGCGCCGCGGCGATCCGGCCGCCAAGCCAGAACAGGATCGATTTGTGCGCGGTATTCTGATCGACGAGATCGGGCATGCCTACATAGGAGAGGAAATGCAAGATGTCGAACAGCGCGGTGGCAAGGAAGGCCGTGCCCAGCACGATGACCCGCAGCGACGGCGTGGATTCCCGGGTACCGTAGGCGGTGAAGAAGATCAGCGCCGCGACGATGACGCTGAAGATCTCCATCAGCGAATGCAGGACCAGGAACATCGGCGTGGGCAGCAGCACCTGGTTGTGCGGCAGCGCATTCCACAGCAGCAACGGCACAGCCAGCGCAAGCAACCACCAGCCTGTCCGTTGAATACGATCGGCGCCCGGCCGCTTGGCGCTCAGGACGCTACGCATAGCGCATGATCTCGGCAGGGACCTGGCTCAGCGCCAGGGTCTTGTCCGCGGCGCCCAGCGCGAGGGCCTCTTTCGGCATCCCGAACACCACGCAGGATTTCTCGTCCTGTGCCACGGTCGGTGCGCCGGCCTCCTGCATCTCTTTCAACCCGCGCGCCCCGTCGTCGCCCATCCCGGTCAGGATGAAGCCCACCGCGTTGCGTCCCGCGAATTTCGCCACGGAACGGAACAGGACGTCGACCGAGGGCTTGTGGCGATTGACCAATGGCCCGTCGACGACCTCGACGTGGTATTGCGCGCCATTGCGCTTGAGCAGCATGTGCCGGCCGCCCGGTGCGATCAGCGCCAGGCCGGGCAGCACCCGGTCGTTATTGCCGGCCTCCTTGACGCGGATTTCGCACAGCCCGTCCAGCCGCTGCGCGAAGGAGGCGGTGAATTTTTCCGGCATATGCTGAACGATCACGATACCGGGCGCGGTACCGGGCAGCGCGGTCAGAACCGCCTCGAGCGCCTGCGTGCCGCCGGTCGAGGTGCCGATGGCGACGATATGTTCGGTGGTCTTGGACATCGCCTGACCGGACGTCTTGAGCACTGCATCGGCGCTGAATTTGGGGCGTACGGCCGCAGAGTGACGCAGATTGGCGACGTTGACGCGCGCCGCGGCCTTCACTGCGTGCAGGATGTCGCCGGCGGCGTCTTCGAGAAAGCTTTTCAGGCCAAGCTTGGGTTTGGTGACGATGCTGACGGCGCCCGCTGCAAGCGCCTGCATGGTGGTCTCGGCGCCTTTTTCGGTGAGCGTGGAACAGATCACGACCGGGGTCGGCCGCTCGGCCATGATCTTCTTCAGAAAGGTGATCCCGTCCATGCGCGGCATTTCCACGTCCAGGACGATCACGTCGGGCCAGGCGATGCGCATCCGCTGCATGGCAAACAGCGGATCGGCGACGGCGGCGATGATTGAGATTTCCGGATCGCGTCCGAGCACCCGTTGCAACACCTGCCGCACCACCGCGGAGTCATCGACCAGCAGGACGCGGGTCGGGCGCATCAGTCCGGGCTCCGTAATGGCGTAAATCTGCGCTGCACCCAGACGTCGCCGTTCCAGAGTTCGAGATAGATCTTGCGGTGACCGGCCCCGCCGACGTCGGTCGCCTTGATGTTGAAGCCATGCTGCTGCAGCAGCTTGGCGGCAATCTGAATATTGCTTTGTGAGACGTTCACCGACCGCGGCACGGGCGGGAGGTTTGCGAACATATTGCCGCCGCCGAACACCTTCACCTCGTATTCGTGCGGCCGGGTACGCACCTTTCCGATCGCGTCGAGAAACAGATGCACCACCTCGTCGGCGTAATGACCCTGCGAGAGCCGCTGGTTGAGTCCGCGCGAGGCGAGCAGGTAATGGCACATGCCGCCGACCTGTTTGGCCGGGTGCCAGAGCGTGATCGCGACGCAGGAACCGAGCAGCGTATGGACCCGGGTGCGTCCCTGGCCGAAATAGAATTCCCCCGGGCCCAGGGTCAGGTCGGCAACCTGAACGTCTTCGCGCAGTGCGTTCATGGCTTGCGATACACCGAAGGCACCACCACCCGAAGGGCGTCGGTCACGCCGTTGAGGCTCTCCGAATGACCGACCATCAGGTGGCCGCCGGGTTTGAGTTGCCGTATCAACCGGGCCACGACGCGCTGCTTGGTCTCCATGTCGAAATAGATGAGTACGTTGCGCAGAAAGATGACGTCGAAATTTCCCAGCCTGGACAGGTCGGTCTGGAGGTTGGCGTGCACGAAACTGGTCCGTGCACGAAGCTCTTTGGCGACAATGAAGGTGCCTTCCTGGCTACCCGTGCCCTTGAGGCAGTATTCGGTGAGATACGCACGCGGAATGTTGTTCGCGCGCTCGATCGGGTATTGACCGGCGCGCGCGCGTTCGACCACGCGGGTGCTGATGTCGGTCCCGACGATCTCCCAGGCGTCGGTCGGCGCATGCGCGGCCAGCACCATGGCCAGCGTGTAGGCCTCTTCGCCCGAGGAACTGGCGGCACTCCAGATCCGGCGCGGGCCGAACCGCCATTCGGGCAGGATCCGGTCGCGGAGAAAATCGAAATGTTTCGG
>JBAYTM010000021.1:0-12297 GCA_041675685.1 Thiohalobacteraceae bacterium | reverse complement strand
GATCGCAAGGGGCGCGTTACGGCGTACGAGGCTGAGACCGGTAAACAGCTCTGGGAAGCAAAGACCGGCATCCGGATCTCCAGCGGCGTCGGCACCGGCGATGGTCTGGTGCTGGTCGGCAGCAGCGAAGCCGAGATCGTGGCGCTGGACTGGAATGATGGACACGAGGTCTGGCGCAGCGAGGTGTCGAGCGAAGTGCTGGCGCCACCGGGCGCGGACCAGGGCATCGTCGTGGTGCAGTCCGTCGACGGTAAACTCACCGGCCTGAACAGCAGCGACGGCACGCGCGTCTGGGTGTTCGACCGCAGCGTGCCGGTATTGTCGCTGCGCGGGACCGGGACCCCGGTGCTGGTGCAGGGCGCGGTCATCGCCGGCGCCGACAACGGCAAGCTGGCGGTGCTCGACCTGGCACGCGGACTGCCCGCCTGGGAGACCAGCCTCGCCGTGCCGCACGGACGCTCGGAGCTCGAGCGCATGGTCGATATCGACGCGCCCGCGCAGCTCTGGGGCGGGACCATCTACGCGGTGACCTACCAGGGGCGCATCGCCGCTGTGGAAGGCAATAGCGGGCGCATTCTCTGGGCGCGCGACATGTCGTCGTCCGCCGGGCTAGGTCTGGATTTCGCCAATGCCTATGTCACCGACGAAGACGGCGCCGTCTGGGCGCTCGAGCGCGACAGCGGCAGCTCGGTGTGGAAGCAGGACAAACTGCTGCGCCGCGCCCTGACCGCGCCGGTCGCGTTCGGCGACCACGTGGTGGTCGCCGATTTCGAGGGCTACCTGCACCTGATGTCGCGTACCGACGGCGAGTTGATCGGCCGCGAACGGGCCGATCGCAAAGGCGTGCGCAGCCCGTTGGTGGTCGAAGGTGACTATCTGTACGTCTATGGCAACAGCGGTTCCTTGGCGGCTTATAAAGTCAGGGAATAGTTCCTAGGTTCTAGGGCCGAGGAAAAGACCGCTGGCAGGACATATCCCGGTTGCGTATGCCGATCGCAATGATTTTCCCTCGGCCCTAGAACCTCGGCCCTAGTCCCTGGATTTTTATGTTACCCGTCATCGCCCTGGTCGGTCGTCCTAACGTCGGCAAATCCACGCTGTTCAATTTCCTCACGCGGACCCGTGATGCGCTGGTCGCGGACGTGCCGGGGCTGACGCTCGATCGCAAGTACGGCGCAGGCAAGCTCGGTGCGCGTCCGTATCTGGTCGTGGACACCGGTGGGCTGAGCGGCGAAGAGACCGGCATCGACGCGCTCATGGCCAAACAGTCCTGGCAGGCGGTGGAAGAGGCCGACGTCGTGTTGTTCCTGGTCGATGCACGCGAAGGGTTGACCAGCACCGACGAGGCCATCGGGTTGCGGCTGCGGCGCGCCGGCAAATCCGTGCTGCTGGTGGTCAATAAGGTCGACGGCCTCGACGCCGCGGTGGTCAGCGCCGACTTTCACCGCCTGGGCCTGGGCGATCCCTCCAGTATCGCCGCCGCGCACGGCCGCGGGGTTCCGGAACTGGTCGAACGCGCCCTCGGCAGTCTCCCGCCGGAGGACCGCGAGGAGAGCCCGCCGGAACAGGAAGGCGGCATTCGCATCGCGATCATCGGCCGCCCCAACGTGGGCAAGTCGACCTTGCTCAACCGCATCCTCGGCGAGGATCGCGTCGTCGCGTTCGATCAGCCCGGCACGACGCGCGACAGCATTTACGTGCCGTTCGAACGTGACGGCCAAGCCTATACGCTGATCGACACCGCGGGCGTACGGCGTCGCGCGCGGGTCAGCGAGATGGTCGAGAAGTTCAGCGTCATCAAAGCGCTTCAGGCCATGGAGGCGGCACACGTCATCATCCTGGTGCTGGACGCCCAGGAGGGCATCTCCGAGCAGGACGCGACGCTCGCCGGTTACGCCGCCGACTCGGGGCGTGCCCTGGTCGTGGCCATCAACAAATGGGACGGCCTGACGCCCGATGCCCGCGACTGGGTACGCCAGGAATTCGATCGCAAGCTGCCTTTCATTGGCTTCGCGGAGGTCTATTACACCTCCGCGTTGCACGGGAGCGGCGTCGGCAATCTGTTCGAAGCGGTGCGCCGTTGCTACGCGGCGGCCATGGCACGCTTCCCGACGCCGATGCTCACGCGCACCCTGGAGCAGATCGTCTTCGCACACCAACCGCCCTTGGTACAAGGCCGGCGCATCAAGCTGCGTTACGCGCACCAGGGCGGCCAGAATCCGCCCATGATCGTCATTCACGGCAACCAGACCGAGCATGTACCCGAGGGCTATCAACGTTACCTGGTGAACGCCTTCCGCAAGGCCCTCGATCTGGTCGGCACGCCACTGCGGATCGAGTTCCGTACCGGTGAAAACCCGTTCAAGGGTCGCCGCAACAAGCTTACGCCGCGCCAGCAACAAAAGCGTAAGCGCTTGGTGCGGCATATCAAGAAGAGCTGACGGGCCGAGTTACCTTCTAAAAAGACTGAACCACGAAGGCGCCGAAGGCGCACAAGGAAAACTTTTTAAAGTGCTTTTCCTTTGCGCGCCTTCGACGCCTTAGCGTTTAAAGTTTTTGACTTTGCCTAGGTCCGTCGGACAAAGCAAAAAAACCACTCGCCCCATCTTGACGGCAGCCAAGGTTTCCGATTAGCCAGCGCGGATTTTTCCGAGGCCCCGGGGAGCTAATCCATGCTGATCGTACCGACCTATCTCGATAAGAGTGCTATTCACGGCTTTGGTGTCTACGCCAAGGTCTTTATCCCCAAGGGCACCAAAGCCTGGTCGTTTCATCCGATCTTCGACATTCGTATCTCGCCGGACGAGTTCGCCAAATTGCCGCGTTCCAGTCAGGAGGAAATCGAGATCCACATGTACGAACCAGAGGCGGGCGGCAATCTCTATTATGAGACCACCATGGGCAAGTACATGAACCACTCACGGGAGCCCAACGTGGATTTCTCGGTGGTCTACGAAGGTTGGACGACGCGCGACATTCAGGCCGGGGAAGAACTGAACTGCGACTATCGCAATTTCATGGCGGATGTTTCGGGCATTCCCTATATCTGATCTGCGTGTGTGAACTGACCGGGAATGTAACGAAGAAGGGGCGTGCCAGCACGCCCCTTCTTGTTGGTTCAGCGGATAAGGGTTACTGCTGCGGCGATTCCTCGATGATTTCGAAGGCCGAGAATTCGACCACGGTGCGGCGGTTCGGCGCCAGACACTGAATGAGGTCGTTACCCGACTTGCCTTCGCAGTTCACGACCGGGTTGCGTTCGCCCATGGCCGTGGTCTCGATGATGTCGGTCTCGATGCCTTTGCCGACCAGATATTCCTTGACGGCGACGGCGCGTCGGTTGGACAGATCCATGTTGTAGTCTTCCGTCCCGATGCGATCCGTATAACCGGTGATTTGAAGGCGCGGTTCCTGGGCGCGCTGCATCTCGGCGACCAGTTCATCGAGTTTCGCCTGGCCTTCGGGCCGCAGTTCGTCTTTGTCGAATGCGAAGTAGGTATCCGACTCCAGGTTAATGCGCCGTACGGTGCGCAGCGGCTCCGCAGGCGGCACGGGCTCGGGTTCGGGCGCGGCGGCGACCTGACTGGGATCGCATTCCTCGATGGTGCTGTCTTTACTCCATGACGAGGTGTGCCAGCATTCGCCGAAGTTGTTGCGCACGACCGAGCTGGCGGAATCGTCGACGTATCCCTCCGCGTGTTCATCTGCAGACACGGGTGCCACGGTCAGCCCGCCGGCCACGAGCAGGGCTGCCAGACTGGTGTTCAGGGGATGCCGGATTTTAGAGGTATTCATTGTTTCTCTCCTTCGCTGAAAAATAACGTCAATAGTGCCGGCCGTTCGCGCCCGCGCCGTTCTGGTGTGTTGGAAATTCGGCTTCCAGGATTGGGCCGCGGCGGCTCGACTTTCTCTCGACAACTCGATCTATCTCCCTAATTCTACTGACAAGCATAGGGTGATTGCGCGCGGTGTCAAATCTGTGCGCGTTTACCTTGCGTAAAATTTACAAAGTATCCCGCCGGGCGGAGAATGGGTCGTATTCCAGCCTGTCCGCAGGAGCGAGGACTTGCATGCATCCGCCGTTTCATCTGGCGATTCCCGTTTCGGATCTCCAGGCCGCCCGGGCGTTTTACGCCGGGTTGCTCGGTTGTGCGATTGGCCGCGAGGCGCGCCGCTGGATCGACTTCGACTTCTTCGGTCATCAGCTCACAACGCACCTGGTCGATACGGCGCCGGCGCCCGGGCCAACCAACGAGGTCGACGGCAGGGCGGTTCCGGTGCGTCACTTCGGCGCGATACTGGCGTGGGAAGACTGGCATGATCTGGTCGAACGTTTGCGCATCGCGCAGGTCGATTTTCTCATCGAACCGCATCTCCGCTTTGCGGGCGAGGCAGGGGAGCAGGCGACCTGTTTTATTCAGGACCCGGCCGGCAACGGGCTGGAGTTCAAGTCGTTCAAAGACGCGCGGCAGCTGTTTGCGCGTTGCAGGGGAGAGCTGATGCACACCGACCGCAAGGCGCACTGGGAGCAGGTCTACCGCGATAAGTTGCCGCTCGACCTGAGCTGGTACCAGGCTGCGCCGACTCTGTCGCGCGCGTTGATCGAGGCCAGCGGCATTGCAGCGGACGCCGCGCTGATCGACGTAGGCGGCGGGGCGTCCACGCTGGTCGAGCACCTGCTGGACGCGGGTTACTCCAATATCAGCATCCTGGACATCTCGGCACAGGCGCTGGCGCACACGCGCCAGCGCCTTGGCGAACGCGCCGCAGGGGTACAGTGGATCGAGAGCGACATCACCAGCTTCGCGCCCCCCGTCCGCTATCGGCTCTGGCACGACCGGGCCGTGTTCCATTTTCTCACCGAAGCCGAAGACCGCCGCTGCTATCGCGAGGCGCTGGAAGGCGCGATGGCGCCCGAAGGCCAAGTGATTATCGGTACCTTCGCGCCCGGCGGCCCGGAGCGTTGCAGCGGCCTGCCGATCGTTCAGTACGACGCTGCGCGGCTGCAAGAGGCGCTGGGCGACAAGTTCGCGCTGCTGGAGACGCGATCCGAGACCCACCGCACCCCGGCGGGCAAGGACCAACTGTTCAATTTCTTCCGGCTGGTACACCGGCCCTGATACCGGCATCCCAAAGGTTCGTACAACGGTCTTTCGCTCGGGCGTCATTCTGCTAGCATGCTGACGACGTGCCGCGGTGCGGTACCAACGAGGGATAGATCGTGATCGTATTCTTTCTGAGAATTTCGTTGCTGATGGCCTTGAGCCTGTCCGCGTATGCGGCGCCGGACAATGGACCGCCCCCGCTGACGTACCAGATCGTCTCGGTGCGGCTTGCCGGCGGCGGCGACGAGCCGGCCAGTGTGATGCTGGAGATGCAGACCGGGCGCAGCTGGATTCTGGTCCAGCGCGGCAACGCGCCGCCGTCCTGGCAGTCGCTCGCCTTCGAGTCCGGGTTCTCGCTCAACCAGCAGCTGCAGCCGCCCGAGCTCGGCATAAGCGGCGACGACCGCCGATGACAGGATCGACATGCGCCGATCCCGCGTCGAGGCGTCGGTAGCGCCCGACTCCACACGCGCATCGCCCGGCACGCGTGCTTCGGCGCACCCGTCGCGGAGCGTACTGTTCAACCTGGACTGCATCCTGCCGCGCGACGCGTGCAGTACTCAAGGAGATAGAGGTGATCACCTACGCATACTGGTTTGGCGTGATCGGGCTTGCCGTGCTCGTGCTGGCGGTGATCGGCGGGCGTTTCGACAATTGGAAGGTTGCGGCGATCAGTGCGGTCGTAATCTTTTTTCTCGGTACCACCGCCTACTTTTTCTATTTCCAACAGGTGTTCGTAAAACGCTATGGCGGCGTCATGAAGGTCCACGTGCCGGAAGGCCAGCAGCACATCGCCGTGACCTGGAAGGACGACAACATGTGGATCGAGAACTACGACCCGGCCACCAATACCTGCCACTTCACCGAATACTCCCGCGCCAACATCCTCGAAGGACGGGTGATCATCGAAAACTGCAACCCGCTCGCCCGCCGCTAAGCTCAGGCCTCGCGCAGCAACAACGCCGGTGGCCGCGACAGGACCTTGCGCGTGCCCCAGGCGCCGGCGAGCGCCACCAACGTCATCCCGCCGAGCGGCGCGGCCAGCCACACCGGCCACTTCCAGCTGTACTCCAGATTGAACGCCTGGGTATATAGGAGCCAGGCGATGAACTCGCTGCCGGCCGCGGCCAGCACACCGGCGAGCAGGCCGAGCAACGCGAACTCGGCGACCTGTCCGCTGCGGACCTGGCGGCGGCTGGCGCCGAGCGCCCGCAATAGCGCGCCCTCCTGAATGCGCTCATCGTGGCTCGCCGCGAGCACCGCGAACAGCACGGCGAGGCTTGCGAACAGCACGAACATGAGGATGTATTCCACCGCCAGGGTGACCTGCTCGAAGATCCGCCGCACTTCGCCGAGCAACACTCCGACATCCAGGACCGTGACCGCGGGGAACTGCGCGATCAGACGCTGCAACACCACTTCCCGGCCCGGCGCCAGATAGAAGCTGGTCATGGCCGAGCCCGGGTAGACCTCCAGTACGCCGGGCGGGAAGATCATGTAGAAGTTCGGACGGAACGAATCCCACTCCACGCTGCGCAGGCTGATGACCCGGGCCGTCAGCGTCTCGCCGGCGATCTGAAACTCGAGGCGGTCGCCGAGGCCGATGCCGAGGCGCTCCGCAAGTTTGCTTTCGACCGAAACCTCCGGACGCGCCTCGCCGGTCTCCTGGAACCAGCGCCCGGCCACCAGGCGATTGTCCTCGGGCAGAACCGCGCTCCAGGTGAGATTCAGTTCGCGATTGAGCGCGTTGTTGTCCTGTTCCTCTTTGGTGACCGCGCGCCGCACCGGGACCTCGTTGATCGCACTCAAGCGCCCGCGCACCACCGGATAGACCGGTGCGCTGTGAATCCCCTGGTCTTCCAGAAACGCGGCAAAGCCGTCGCGCTCGTGCGGCAGAATGTTGATGGCGAACTGATTCGGCGCGTCCGGCGGGAGCTGTGTCTCCCAGCTCGCCAGCAGATCGGTGCGCAGCAACGCCGTGATACTCATCGCCATGAACACCAGACCGAAGGCGAAGATCTGTCCGGCGCTGGAGGCGCCGCGTCGCCAGAGACTGTTGATGCCGAACCGCCAGGCGGCGCCGACCCGGCGACGCAGGCGCCGCGTGACCAGCAGCAGCGCGAACGCCGCGCCCAGCATCGAGACCGCGCTCGCCGCGGCACCGCCGGCGACGATCAGCGTCAGGCGCGGGTCGGCGGTATAGCGCCACATCAGCGCCAACAGGGTCAGCAGTGCCAGACCGTACACCAGCCAAGCGCGCGCCGGCAGCGGCGCCAGGTCGCGCCGCAACACGCGCAGGGGCGGTACCTGTCGCAGCCGCAGCACCGGTGGCAAGGCGAATCCCGTCAAGGTGACCAGCCCGGTGGCGACCCCGAGCAGCAGCGGCAGCGGCCCGGCCGGCGGCGGCGTCAGCGGCAGCAGCTCACCGAGCAGCGCGACCAGACCGATCTGCGCGATCCAGCCCAGCGCAGCGCCGACCAGACTGCCGCTCAGGCCGAGCAACAGCATTTGCGCGACATAGAGTGTGACGATGTCGCGCTGCACGGCGCCGAGACAGCGCAACATCGCGCTGACGTCGTAGTGTCGCAGACTGTAGCGGCGCGCCGCCATCGCCACGGCCACGCCGGCCAGTGCGATCGCAACCAGGCTGGCGAGGCCGAGATAGCGCTCCGCCTTGTCCAGCGCGTTGCCGATCGCCGGCCGGCCGGCGCGCGCGTTCACCAGGCGATCGTGTTCGGT
The DNA here is from genome assembly GCA_041675685.1 of Thiohalobacteraceae bacterium. Lineage (GTDB taxonomy): Bacteria > Pseudomonadota > Gammaproteobacteria > Thiohalobacterales > Thiohalobacteraceae > JAHJQQ01. The sequence continues at coordinate 4,453 of JBAYTM010000021.1, read as the reverse complement.
CAGGCGCGGTTCCAACCAGGACTGAAACGATTCGACGGCGGCCGGCGAACCGGCAAACAGGGCGCGGTACTGGACGCGGCTGCCAGGCTGGATCACTTGGGTGCGCGGCAGGTCTTCGCTGCGCATCAGCACGCGCGGCGAGAGGTTCATGAGGTTGCCGCCGCGGCTGGGTTCGAAGCCGAGCACTTCGGTCAATGCGAAATCCGCGTCACCGATGCGCAGCCGGTCGCCCCGTTGCAGGCCGAGCGCGGCGAACAGCCGCGATTCGGCCCAAAGCGCACCCGGTTCCGGCATTGCCGCCGCGGGGCGTTCCGGTCCGAAGGGCTCGGAGGCGATGCGGACCGTGCCACGCAACGGGTAATCGCCGCCGACCGCCTTGACCGCGACCAGCTGCAGGCCGGCCTCGGCCACCGCCATGCTGGCGAATTCGGTCGCCGCGCTCAGGCGCAGACCCGCGTCACGCGCCTGCTGCAGCCAGTCGTCGGGCGCGGGACGCGAACTCTCCAGCACCAGATCGGCGCCCAGCAGTTCGGTGGTCTGCTGGTCCAGGGCGCGTTCGAGACGCTCCGAGAAGCCGCTCACGGCGGTCGTGGTCGCCGCCGCAATGGCGAGCGCGAACAGCAGCGCCTGCACTTCGCCGGCGCGCCAGTCGCGCCGGAGCAGCCGCCAGGCGAGCGCGAGCCGCGGCGTGCCGATCATGCCGCGGTCTCGACGCAGCGACCGGCATCGAGATACAGATGGCGCGAGCAGCGCGCGGCCAGCGAGGCATCGTGCGTGACCAGCACCAGGGTGGTGTGCTGCGACTGGTTCAGTTCGAACAGCAATTCGATGATGCGCGCACCGGTGGCGCTGTCGAGGTTGCCGGTGGGTTCATCCGCGAACAGCAGCGCCGGGCGGATCGCGAAGGCGCGCGCGATGGCGACGCGTTGCTGTTCGCCGCCGGAGAGTTGTTGCGGTCGATGCTCGAGTCGCGGGCCGAGGCCGACGCGTTCCAACCAGTCGCGCGCCTGCGCCGGGGCGGACGCGACGCCGGCCAATTCGAGCGGCAGCATCACGTTCTCCAGGGCGGTCAGGCTCGGCAGCAATTGAAAGGACTGGAACACGAAGCCCATATGCCCGGCGCGCAGACGGGCGCGGCCGTCCTCGTCGAGCGCACTCAGACAGACGTCCTCCAGCCAGACTTCGCCGCTGCTGGGCACGTCCAGCCCGGCCAGCAGTCCCAGCAGCGTGGATTTTCCCGAACCCGAGGCGCCGACGATGGCCAGGCTGTCGCCCCGGTTGATCTCCAGGTCGACATTGTCCAGGATCGTCAAAGATCCGGCTTGGGTCGAGACGGTCTTGCCGAGGTGTCGCGCGGCCATGAGAAAGGTCTTTGACATTGTCATCCTATGCGGTCTGTTGTGGTTCGGTCCCGCGCTGAACGCCGCGGATACGGGCGGTGCGACACCGCGTATTCTGGTATTCGGTGACAGTCTGAGCGCCGCCTATGGTATCGAAACTCAGGCCGGTTGGGTGGCGCTGCTGGAGCAGCGCCTGCGCGAGCGCGGCTACCCGCATCAGGTGATCAACGCCAGCATCAGCGGCGAAACCACCGCCGGGGGCAGGGCGCGACTGCCCGGCCTGCTGGCGCGCGAACCGTTCGATCTCGTCATCATCGAACTCGGCGGCAACGACGGCCTGCGCGGATTGGATCTCCGCCAGACCGAGGACAATCTGCGTGCGATGATCGACGCGGCGCACGCCAGCGGCGCCCAGGCACTGTTGGTCGGTATGCGCCTGCCGCCCAACTACGGGCCCACCTATACCGAGGCCTTCACGCGGATCTACTCCGACCTGGCATCGGAACTCGAGGTGGCGCTGGTGCCCTTCCTTCTCGAAGGCGTCGGTACCGACGCCGGACTGATGCAGCCGGATCGCGTCCATCCACGCGCGGAAGCGCAGGCCCGCTTGCTGGACAACGTCTGGCCGACGCTGGTTCCCCTGTTGTAGTCCGAAGCCTGCTGGTCGGAGCGGGTGGATGCCTTTTTCTGGCCGCCGGCCCCCGGGCCGGGTAGAATCCGCTCCCCACTTGACAGCCGACCGCTGTCCACCATGCTTGGTGCAGCGCGGGCCGCTCCAGGGTCCAGCGACGCGCCGCGGACATTCGAATGACCGAGACGATGGAGCAGGCTATGGAGAACAGCGCAATGTCGCCTACGGCCCCACGCAATGCCGACAGCCCGTTACGCCCGCTGCTGAGCATGCCGGTGACGCAGGCCGCCGCCATCATCGCCTCGATGCAGCTCGACAAGGCGCGCGAGGCGTACGCGCGGCTGGGCGACAGCGCCGACGCCGAGGCGCTGCACGATTTCCGGGTCGGTCTGCGGCAACTCCGCAGCACCTTCAGCGCCTATCCGGAGGCCTTTCCGAATCTCCCCAAGAAGCTGCGCAAACGCATGCGCGTGCTGGCACGGGACACGAATCACGCGCGCGACGCCGAGGTGCAGCTGGATTGGCTGTTGCGCAACGACCGCCAAGTGCGCGGCGATGCGCGCCTCGGCTACCGTTGGCTGGTGCGTCAGCTCGAACTACGGGTAGCCGAAAGCCAGCGTGCACTGCGTGTGGACGTGCTCGATGACTTTGTCACGCTCGAAAACCAGGCACGCGAGATCTTGAAGGACAACGAAAGGCTCGGCGAGACGGAGCACGATGCCGAGCTGCTGGGTCGGCTGTGCGGCGCACACCTGGAAGAGCTTTCCGCGGAACTGACCTACCAGCTCCGTCACATCGAGACCCGCGAAGACGAGGATCAACTGCATGCCGCGCGCATCACCGGCAAGCGCATCCGCTATCTGCTGGCGCCGCTGCGCGCGGAACTCAAGGACAGCGAGTCCGTGATCCGCCGTCTGCAGCGGCTGCAGGACCTGCTCGGCGAATATCACGATGCGCAAGTACTCGGCGATCTGCTGCGTGATCTTATCAAGCGCGCCGGGCGCGAGCAGTCGGAACGTTGGCTGGAACTCACGCTGAATGTCGCGCCCGACGCCCGCACGCTGGCGCGCGAGCGCAAAGAGGACGTGCTCACCGGCATCCTGGCGGTCGCCCGCCTGGTGGCCAAGCGCAAGGAAAAGCTCTTGCAGCAACTGGGTCAGTTGCAGTCCAAGGGCGCACAGGAACAACTGTTGCATGACATCGTCATGCTCGCCGCGCGACTGCAGGGGCATGCGGAACCCGCGCGCTGAATCCGGCGAGCAGATGCCTCTCGACTCAGTCCACTGATTTCAGAACCACGCCACCGTTCAGCCAGGTCGCCCATTGCGCGTGCACCGAGACGTCGACGCCGTCGGCGCGCGCCCGCTCCTGAAGATGTCGCTGCAGGTCGTGCAGCAACTGCGAGTCCATGAGCTCGATCTCGTCCTGCAGATGACTGTGCAGGAGCCGGTAGATCAGCTTGAGCTCTTCGAGATCGTATTGGGCCAGGGTCTTCATCGAAACCTGCGGTGATAGTGGGTGCCGTGCGAGTTTATCCCACCTGCGCATCGCTGCAAGTTCCTCAGCGTGATCGACCGCGCCGTTAGTAAGGCGAGGCGCCTTGTGCCGATCCGGACGCAGGCGGTCTTTCCGACGCCGGCCAAGGCTTGATTGCCGCACCCGCCGGCTGGATATAGTCGCGGAGGTGCCGGCTCGGTTTTGATCTCCGTCAAACGAACCCGGGTTTGTGCTGGTTCACCCACGGTCCTGCTGGCTATGCTGACATCAGCCGCATCCCTGTCCGGCTGGAGACCACCATGACCAACGGACCCTGGTTGACCATCGACGGCAACGAGGCAACCGCGCGCGTTGCGCATCGCCTGAGCGAAGTCTGCGCCATCTATCCGATCACACCGGCCTCGACGATGGGCGAACTTGCCGACGCCTGGTCGACTGAACGCCGTACCAATCTCTGGGGCACCGTGCCGGAGATCATCGAGATGCAAAGCGAGGCGGGGGCGGCCGGCGCCGTGCACGGCGCGCTGCAGGCCGGCAGCCTCGCGACCAGCTTCACCGCCTCGCAAGGCCTGCTGTTAATGATCCCCAACATGTACAAAATCGCCGGCGAGCTGACGCCGACCGTGCTGCACGTGGCGGCGCGCTCGCTGGCCTGCCAGGCGTTGTCGATCTTCGGCGATCACAGCGACGTAATGGCGGTGCGCCAGACCGGCTTCGCGATGCTCTGTGCGGGCTCGGTGCAGGAGGCCATGGATTTCGCGACGATCGCCCATGCGACGACGCTCGAAGGACGGCTGCCGGTGCTGCATTTCTTCGACGGCTTTCGCACCTCGCACGAGGTCTCGAAAATCCAGGAAGTGCCCGACGAGGTGCTGCGCGCGCTGGTCCCCGATGCCCAGGTGCAGGCACACCGTGCCCGTGCCATGTCGCCGGAACACCCAGTGTTGCGCGGGAGCGCCCAGAACCCTGACGTGTATTTCCAGGG
>JBAYTM010000020.1:0-13000 GCA_041675685.1 Thiohalobacteraceae bacterium | reverse complement strand
GAGATGCCCAGCGCCTTGCCGTTGTAGATGATCAGCCCGACCCCCAACAGCCCGAGAACGGTGATGACGTTGAGCCAATGGAAGATGCGCACGGGACGGTCCCATACGCGGTAGGTCTTGCACCCGTCGTTTGCCATGCCTGCAGCCCTCTGCCGATGAAACTGACTGGAAGGCTACCGGCGTTATCTGAATTCAGGCTGAAGCCGCCGCCCCGACGCGCCCGACGGATTGATATAGTGCCGGCCGTTGGTGGTAAGGAACCGGCGGACCGGAATGGCAGAAGAAATTCTAATTCCTGGTCCCCTGGAGACGTCGATCGGTGGCCCCTCTCCCAGGCCGAGGGCGCAATTGCATCGATCGCCGGACTTTGCTCTGATGACGCCGGGAATAATAACGGAGGTGCAGGATGCGCTTATCCAGAATGGCCGTTGTGCTGAGTATGCTGAGTTCTGTCCATTGGGGCGTCGTCGAGGCACGCGTTTTCCGTTGTGTCGACGGCAACGGCGATGTCGCCTATTCACAATCCCCTTGTCCGGCCGACCAGCAGTCCGATCAGATGCGTGGGCTGAGCAGGGCGCGTCATCAGGACAGCGGTCTTTGCGGGCAGGCCCGGCAGCTCGCCGCCACGGCCTTCCTGGAAATGGCCGACGGCGCCGAGCCGGCCGCCGTCATCGACCGCTACGGCGGGCTGAATCATGTCAACGCGCCTACCTTGGGCGTCATCAATTTCGCGGCCAGCCTGCGTTACAACGACGAGCTTTCGCCGCAACGGGTCGGCGCCCTGACCTTCTCGCGCTGTCGTGAGGGTGGATTCGGCAAACTCCAGCCTGGGGACCTGCCCGCTATCGAAGACGAATAGCGGGGCGGTCCCGGGCCGGAAATCGACCGCCTCGGCCGGGCGCGCCGGAGGCCAGGAACCGGCAAACTCGGTGCGGAAGGCGACCAGCCACCTGCCTTAAGTGTTTGTTCTGCCTTTTTAATTGGACGCCCGACCTAAATAATGCTATTGTGCAAATCCTTTTTTGCACGGTCGGCCCTGGATGAACCTTGAACACCCCGCTACCCGCGACGACCCGGTGGGGTCTGCCAGTCGAGGTGAGATGAACGAGCCGCAGGCACGCGCCGTCCTCCAGCAACTGCGTATCGTCTACCGCGCGATGCAGGAGCACTCGCGTTGGGTGGAGCGCCAGTGTGGCGTGAGCGCAGCGCAGCTTTGGGCGCTGGGCGAACTTGCGACACATCCGGGCGCGCGCGTGTCCGAACTCTCGCAGGCTTTGGCGCTGCATCAATCCACCACCAGTAATCTGCTCGACAAGCTGGAAAAGAAAGGTCTGGTCGAGCGGCGCCGCGGCGGCCCGGATCAGCGGGTCGTGCGGGTGCATCTGAGCGCCGCGGGACGGGCCATCGTCGACCGCGCGCCGCAGCCGGCGCAGGGCGCGATCGCCGCCGCATTGGCGCGCTTGCCGGAGGCGGAACTCGCCAGTCTCGGACATGGCCTGACCGAATTGATCAATCGCATGGACGGCGCGGACCGCGCTGCGGCCATGTTGCACATGACGGACGAGTAATCCCTGCGCTGCCTCGGCAGCGCCTAACCAGAATCGACACGCGGAGGCGAAGATTGTGAGTAAGGACATGATGTTTTTCTGTATTCCCCAGCAGGCCTACATGGCAACCTCGAACTGCAGCAAGCTGCGCAGGCGGCCGGTGGGCAAGGTCCCGGCCGGCACCCAGCCGAAATTGCGCGCCTGCGAGACCTGCGCCATGTACCCCTTGGTCGACAAGAGCAAGGTGCCGATGGTCAGCCTCAGCGATTATCTGGGTGGGCAACGTCCGAATCAGGTCAACCTGGCCGCCGCCGGCATGAAGAAAATCATGGAGGAGCACCGCGAGCGCGAGGCGGTCTGAATTATTGGTATGCCGGTCGGGATGGCCGTGGTCCGCGGTGGCCCGTCCGTTCCGACCGCGCCGGCAGGTGATCGGCGCAACGATACGACGGAAGCGGAGTCAATCGGTCCAGCGGTGCGGCGGTCGCCGCGCTGAACCCGCCTCCCACCCTTCAGTTTGCATGGCGGAACCATGATGGAACATGGAACCCACAGGCCCCGGCCGTTGATCTACGGTGAAGTGCTCTTCGACTGCTTCCCAGACGGTCAGGAAGTGATGGGGGGCGCACCCTTCAACGTCGCTTGGCACTTGCAGGGTTTCGGCGCCGCGCCGTTGTTCATCAGCCGCGTTGGCGACGACGCACAGGGCGCGCGGGTCCGCGACGCCATGCGCAACTGGCACATGGACGAGCGCGGCATTCAGCTCGATCCCGACCACCCGACCGGGCGGGTCGAAATCGGCCTGAGCGAAACCGGCCACAGCTTTTCCATTCTTCCTGATCAGGCCTACGACTACATCGCGACCGGCGACGCCCTGGCGGCGCAGGCGGCGCTCGGTGCGTCACCGGCGTTGCTGTATCACGGCAGTCTGATCGCACGCGGTCCGGTGTCGCATGCGACGCTGGCGGCATTGCGCGCCGCGAGCCAGGCACCAAGCTTCATCGACATCAATCTGCGCGCGCCCTGGTGGGCCGCGGAGCAGATCGAAGCCCTGTTGCCCGAAGCTCATTGGCTGAAGCTCAATGACGAAGAGCTGACCAGCCTGCGCGGGCCGACCAGTTCGGTCGCGGCGGCCGAGGCCCAGGCGGAACAGCTGCGGACGGCATCGGGGATCGCCTGGGTGATCCTCACGCGCGGCGCCGCGGGCGCGAGCTTCATCGGGGACGCGCTGCACCGCGGCGAGGCCCCCAGGATCCAACATCTGGTGGACAGCATCGGCGCCGGCGACGCCTTCAGCGCCGTCACTATTCTGGGCCTGCTGCATGACTGGCCGATGGAGCTGACGCTCGAACGCGCGCTCGCATTCGCCGCGCGCATTTGCGAGCAGCGGGGAGCGACGGCGCCCGACCGCGCGCTCTACACCGCGCTGCGCCGGGACTGGCAGCTATGAGCAGTCAGGGGCGTTACCTTCTGCTCATCAGCGTGCACGGACTGGTGCGGGGCAAGGATCTCGAACTCGGCCGTGACGCCGATACCGGCGGCCAGACCAAGTATGTCGTCGAACTGGCGCGCGCGCTGTCGCGGCATCCCGAGGTCGGCCGGGTCGACCTGTTGACCCGTCAGGTCATAGATCCGAAGGTCTCGTCTGATTATTCGCAACCCTTGGAGCCGCTCGACGACGACGCCTTCATTGTGCGGCTGCCGTGTGGACCGCGACGCTATCTGCGCAAGGAAGTCCTCTGGCCGTATCTCGACAGCTTCGCCGACCACGCGCTCCAGCACGTGCGCCGCATCGGCCGCCTGCCGGATATCATCCACAGCCATTACGCAGACGCCGGGTATGTCGCGACGCGGTTGTCGGCGCTGTTGGGCGTGCCGATGATCCACACCGGCCACTCGCTCGGACGCGAGAAGCGCCGGCGCCTGATCGAGCAGGGTCAGAGCAAGGAGATCGTCGAGTCGCAGTACAACATGATGCAACGCGTCGAGGCCGAAGAACGCGCGCTGGACCATGCGCAGCTGGTCATCGCCAGCACCCAGCAGGAAGTCGAACAGCAGTACGCCAAATACGCGAACTATCAGCGCGAACGCATGCAGGTCATCCCGCCGGGCGTCGACCTCGAATGCTTTTATCCGCCGGCCGCGGTCGCCGCCGACGCGCCGGCCGCCGAAACCCTGCTGCCGTTCCTGCGCTACCCGGAGCGGCCGCAGATCCTCGCCATCTCGCGTGCCGACGAGCGCAAGAACATCGCCACGCTGGTGCGTGCCTATGCCGAGCAACCGGGGCTCCGCGAGCGGGCCAACCTGGTGATCGTCGCCGGCAACCGACGCGACATCCCCAGCCTGGACCGCGGCGCGCGTAGCGTGCTCACCGATCTGCTGTTCGCGGTTGACCGTTACGATCTCTACGGCCATGTCGCTTATCCGAAGAAACACCGCGCAGACGATGTGCCGTCCTATTACCGCAACGCCGCGCGCAGCCGCGGCCTGTTCGTCAATCCCGCGCTGACCGAGCCCTTCGGCTTGACCTTGCTCGAAGCGGCCGCGAGCGGGCTGCCGGTCCTGGCGACGCGCGACGGCGGACCGCGAGACATCCTGCGGCACTGTCGCAACGGCCGCCTGGTCGATCCGCTCGACGCCAAGGCGATGGGGCGTGCGATGAGCAGTATGCTGGACGACCCGGGCGACTGGCAGCGCTGGTCGGAGAACGGCGTCGCCGGCGTCGATCGCTATTACTCCTGGGGCGCGCACGTACGCAAATACCTGAAGGCAATCGCCGATCTGCAGCGCGGCAAGCGTCGCCAGCGGCTGTTCGAGGTACGCAGCCGCATGCCGACCATCGACCGGCTGATCGTTTCAGCGCTGGACAATATTCTGCTGGGCGATACCGAGTCCTTGCGCCAGTTCGCCCTGCGCCTGAAACATGTCAGCGCCGATCGCATCGGCTTCGGTATCGCCACGGGTCGTTCGCTCGAAACCACACTGGCGGTGATTCAAAGATTCGATCTGCCACAACCGGACCTGCTCATCACCTCGGTCGGCGTGGAAATCCACTATGGCCGGCAGATGGTGCGCGACCAGGTTTGGGCGCGGCACATCGACTACCGTTGGGATCGCACCCGGCTGCGCGCGGCGCTGCGCGGCGTGCCCGGTCTGAAGCTGCAGTCCAAAGAGGAACAGCATCCCTTCAAGTTGAGCTATTTCATCGACACCCAGAAGGCGCCGCGCGTGCGCGAGTTGGTGCGTATGTTGCGAAGGCAGGACCTCCACGCCAATGTGGTGCTGTCGCGCAACATGTTCCTCGATCTGCTGCCGGTGCGCGCGTCCAAAGGCCTGGCGCTTCGCTATATTTGCAGTTGCTGGGGAATCCCGCCGGAACACGTGCTGGTCGCGGGCGGCTGTGGCAGCGACGACGACATGCTACGCGGCAACACGCTGGGCGTGGTGGTCGCCAATTACAGTCCGGAGATCGAGCGCCTGCGCGGCGACCCGCGCATCTATTTCGCACAAGGCAGCCATGCGGCCGGTGTCCTCGAAGGCCTGCGGCACTACGATTTCCTCGGCGATATCCGGTTGCCGGACGAAGAGAGCGCAGCCACATGATGCAAAATCTTCGCGATTATCTCCCGGAGCACCGCGAGCAGGTGCTGTTGCTGCTGCGGTATTACAGCAAGCTCGGTCGGCCCTTCCTGCTGCAGTCGGACCTGTGGGACGCGTTTCAGGAATTCTGTCAACAGGAAGGCAATGAGGACATAGCGCAAAGTGTCTTGGCGGACGCTATTGCGCACACCCAGGAAGCGGTCATCGAGGCACCCTGGGCCTACCTCGCCATGCGTCCGAGCATCGCGCGCTGGATCCATTTGCGGTTTCACCTGGAGCGCATCGAGTACGAGGAGATCACCATCTCCGAATTCCAGGCCTTCAAGGAACGCCAGGTGGACGGCCAGGAACACGCCGACGATTGGATGCTGGAGATCGATCTCGGGCCGTTCAATCGCGAGTTTCCGAAGCTCCGGGAGGCGCGTTCGATCGGTCGCGGCGTCGAATACCTGAACCGCAAACTCTCGAGCCAGTTGTTCGATCAGGTCGGTCGCGGCGACCGGCGCCTGCTCGAGTTTCTGCGTTTGCATCAGTGCCAGGGCCAGCAGTTGATGCTCAACGAGCGCATCACCACGGTCGCCGCGCTGAGCCAGGCCCTGCGCCGCGCCGAGGATTATCTGACGACCCAGAGCGACGCCGCGGACTGGAGCCAAGTCGGACATACGCTCCGCACGCTCGGCTTCGAGCCGGGCTGGGGCGCGGACGTGCGACGCATGCGCGAAACCCTGCATCTGCTTTCCGACGTTCTGGAGGCGCCGGATCCTCACAGCCTCGAGCATCTGCTCGGGCGCATTCCGATGATCTTCAGCCTCGTGATCCTGTCGCCGCACGGATTTTTCGGGCAGGCCAACGTACTCGGTCTGCCGGACACGGGCGGCCAGGTCGTTTACATCCTCGACCAAGTACGCGCGCTCGAGCGCGACATGCGCCGCCGCATCCAGGAGCAGGGGCTGGAAATCGAGCCACAGATCCTGGTGATCACGCGTCTGATCCCGGAAGCGCAGGGCACCAGTTGCGATCAGCGCGTCGAGCCCGTGGTCGGCACCCAGCACGCACGTATCCTGCGGGTACCCTTCCGCAGCGCCTCCGGCGAGGTCATTCCGCAATGGATCTCGCGCTTCCAGATCTGGCCCTATCTCGAACGCTTCGCCGCTGACGCCGAGCGCGAACTGCTGGCGGAACTTGGGGTGCGGCCCGACCTCATCATCGGCAACTACTCGGACGGCAGCCTGGTGGCGACGCTGCTCGCACAGCGCCTGCGCGTCACCCAGTGCAACATTGCCCACGCCCTGGAGAAGACCAAGTATCTATATTCCGATCTCTATTGGCGCGACAACGAGGAGAGCTATCACTTCTCCGCGCAATTCACCGCCGACCTGATCGCGATGAATGCCGCCGACTTCATCATCACCAGCACCTACCAGGAGATCGCCGGCGACCGTAACAGCATCGGACAATACGAAAGCTATGCCTCCTTCACCATGCCGGGCCTGTATCGGGTGGTCAACGGCATCGACGTCTTTGATCCCAAGTTCAATATCGTGTCGCCGGGTGCCGACGCCGAGATCTATTTTCCGTACAGCGAGACGGCGCGCCGATATCCCGGCCTGCTGAAGGAGATCGAAGAGCAGGTCTACGGCGGACCGAACGAAACCGCGCGCGGTCAGTTGGCGGATCACGACAAGCCGCTGTTGTTCAGCATGGCGCGCCTCGACCATATCAAGAACATCGCCGGCCTGGTGGAGTGGTACGGCGCCAGCGAGCGCCTGCGAAACGCCGCCAATCTGCTGGTGATCGCTGGCCATGTCGATGCAAGCCGCTCCGACGATCGCGAAGAGCAACTGCAGATCGCGCGCATGCACGAGTTGATGGATCAGTATGCGCTGGACGGCCAGGTGCGCTGGCTGGGCGTCCATCTCGACAAACACCTGGCGGGCGAGTTATACCGTTACGTCGCCGATCTGCGCGGGGCCTTCGTGCAGCCGGCGCTGTTCGAGGCCTTCGGCCTGACCGTGGTCGAGGCGATGGGTTCCGGGTTGCCGACCTTCGCAACGCGCTACGGCGGTCCGCGCGAGATCATCGAGCCGGGCATATCGGGGTTTCACATCGACCCGAACCACGGCGTCGAGGCGGCCGAGTTGATGGCAGACGTACTGGAGCGCTGTGCGCGCGAACCGGATTACTGGCCGACGCTTTCGGCGGGCGCGATCGCCCGGGTTCGCAGTCACTACACCTGGGAGCTGTATGCGGAACGTTTGATGACGCTGTCGCGCATCTACGGCTTCTGGAAATTCGTGACCAACCTGGAGCGTGACGAAACGCGGCGGTACCTGGAAATGTTCTACGGTCTGCAGTTCCGTCCGCGCGCGAACAGCGTCGGCAAGGGTTAAGGTTGGCGCGGGCGTTCCGGTACCCGCGCGCCGCCCCCGCGACTACGCGCTCCGCGCGCCCGTGGGTCGGCGCTGACCTGGAAATGTTCTACGGTCTGCAGTTCCGTCCGTGCGCGAACAGCGTCGGCAAGGGTTAAGGTTGGCGCGGGCGTTCGGCAAGGTTTGAAATCGGCCCGGATACGCTGTTACATAGGGTGGACCATGAATCTCTGGCTACAGGAACTGGGACAAAGCTTCGAGCAATTGGACACCCGCGCCAAATTGCTGGAGGCGTTGGACATCCTCGAAGATCAGTACAAGGCGCTGGACGATATCGAGCAGGAGAAAGCGACACGGATGGTCGCCGAACTGCATCGCCGTCTCGACGCCTTCAGGGAATAGCGATCGGAACCGGGGGCAGGGACATGCAGGTCGCGTATTACGCATTGCGCCGATTCTGTCCCTACCAGGGCATGATCCAGGTGGTGGATGTCGGCGGCGCCCGCGCCTATTCGACGGATGGTCGGCACTGGACGGTACGGCTGCAAAGTCCGAACGCGCGTGGTCTCGCTGGCGGGCAGGCAGATGCATCGCAGACCACTGCCGACGATCTGATGAAGGCCTTGAACGACCGGCCGCCTCTGCCCTTTCCGCAGCAGGATCGGATCGAACTCTGGCTCCTGGACAAGCAGTCGCATCTGCCGCTGGCGCTGGTCAAGACGCGCCGTTCCATCGACGAAATCGATGCCGTGAAAGATCCATCCTGGCGTCCGTTCCTCAGTACGACCACCGGCTTCCAATGCGCCGCGCTTGCCGCCGGGACGCAGCGCCGCGCAAGCGGGCCGATCGCGCCGGCCCGTGCCCAGGACGTGCTCGAACGGCAGGTGAATCTGGCCGCGCGCCCGTTGCCGCGCCTGCAATGGTTTCAGCGTCTCGACGACGGCAGCGGTCTCGGCCAGAGCGGCATGCGCGTAGACGAGCATCTGCTGGGTCGCCATCTGCCGGCGGAGGCCTTTCCCGAACTCCTGGTGAGCGACGTCTGGGAGGACCCGACCACGCGCGCGCTAGTGCAGGACTACCATGCCTGGCATGCGTCGCTGTTGCTGGCCCATCAGAACCTTTCCCACGCCACCCGCGACTGGCTCGAACAGGCGGTGCACCGGTGCCCCGCAAAGCTGTTGGACAACTATGCGATGTTTCCGGAGGTGCTGGACAAAGACGCCATGCAGGTCGCCCTGGTGTCTGCCAAGCTGATTCAGGCGAGCTGATGAAATTGGACGGAGAAGGATCGACGGAACAGGTCGTCGAAACGCAGCTTGCCGATTTCAAGGCCGAGCTTGCGGCCTCCGGCGCCGATTACCAGTGCCTGACCGCGCTCGATGGCCACGCGGTGCGACTGCGCTTCATCGGCCACTTCCGCGGGCGGGAGGTAGTCTGGAATGCGGAGCTGCTCGCATTGGGTGAAGACGCGGCGACGCAGTTCATCGAGATCGGCGCACCCGGCCCCCAGGGCGTCGCATTGCGTGTTGGGCTGCGGGGCGACCGCATCGATCGGCCGACGTTGCTCAAGACGCTGATCATGGTGCGCAACTACAAGCGGCTGCGCCCCGGACGACACCTGTTCAGTGCCTGAGCGCGTCGCCGCGCACCGGCTACACCAATGATGGGCGACGCCTTCGCCCCGATCGAAATGCATACGGAGAGGCAACAACAGCATGGCCCGACTCATTACCCTGTCACGCGCGGCACGCCTCGTCGGCGCCAAGCGCAGCACCCTGCAGGCACGGATTCGTGCCGGTGAACTCACCACCTTCGAAGGGCAGCTCGATCTGACCGAATTGCTGCGCGTCTATCCGCAGACCAAGGTCGACGACAGCGCGATGCTGGAGCGCGCCGACCAGTTGATCGAACGCGCCTTGAGCCGCGTGGTGCGGGATAAGGAGAGCTTGCCGGATGCCGAGGTGCTGGCGACCCGCGTCACCGCGCTCAGCCATGAACTCGGCACCGCCAATTTCCGTATGCGCCGCTACGAATTGGCCATGCAGCAGTTGCAAAGCTATCTCCGCAAACTCGCGGCCGAGCCCGAACAAGCCGCTTCCGCAGTCGGCGAACTGCGCGACTGGCTGGACGAGACGCTGCAGAAGCTCACCAGCACGGTCGACGCCGAAGGCGACCTGTATGCCACCGATATGCTGTTGCGCGTGATGGCCGCCCAGGTGCATCTCGAACCGAGCGGCCACGAGTTCTTTGTGCAGGGCAACGACAATCTGCTGGACTCGGGATTGCGTGCGGGCTTGGCATTGGATTACGGCTGTCGCGACGGCAGTTGCGGACGCTGTCTGGCCAAGGTCAAAAACGGTCTCGTCAAACTGGTGCGCAAGCCGCGTTACCGCCTGAACAGCGACGAGCGTGCCGCCGGCCTTGCACTGCTGTGTTGCAACACCGCCGTGACGGATCTTCTGCTCGAAGTACAGGAGGCCGATCCCGCAGTGCCGATCGAGCCGCAGCGCTTGCGCATGCGGGTCGGCACTATCGAGCGCGTCGACCCGGATCTGGTGCTGTTGTCTTTGCGACCGATCGACGGTGAGCGGCTGCGCTTTTTTGCGGGGCAATCGGTTCGGCTCAGCAGCGACGGCGACAGCGGTGAATACCCGATCGCGAGTTGCCCCTGCGATGAACACCAGCTCGAGTTTCATATCCGGCCCCGCAGCGACGACGCGTTCTCGCAGCGTCTGCTCGCCGATATCGGGCCGAACCACGCGGTGGAAGTCGCGGGCCCGCAGGGCGATTTCACGCTCGACCAGGACTCGTTGCATCCGGTGATCTTCATCGCCTGGGACACCGGGTTCGCGCCGATCAAAAGCCTCATCGAACACGCCATGGCGCTCGACAACGCGGAAAATCTGCATCTGTTCTGGGTGCACACCCGCGGCGAGTCGCCCTACCTGCACAACCGGTGCCGCGCCTGGTCGGATGCGCTGGAAAACTTTTCGTACCGGCCGGTGCGGGCCAGCGCCGATCTGTATCGCGATGACGAAGGCGCACATGCGCTGCTGTCGACGCTGCTCGCCACGGCGGCCGAACCGCATTTCGACGTCGCCGCCTTTGACTTCTACCTCGCCGGGCCGGCGCCGATGTTGGCGCAGGCGCAACGCTACTTCGCCGCGCGGGGCGTGCCCACCGCGCAGCTACACCTATCGCCGCTGGACCTGTGAGAGCCAGGCCCCCATCTCCCCGCAGCGTCCCTGGCGTCGTCTTTAGTCGTGGGCTTGACCCATCCCGGGCATTTTAGTTGCAAAACTGTTCCGTTATGCCATGATACTGCCGAGTCTCATTCACAAAATGTCCTAACGAGCTATATAAGAAGGGATAATGAGCTTGATGACCCTATTCTAAGAATGACTCATGGGGGGATCCGCGACGCGGGATCGCACTATACGAGTGACCGGCAACGACCTTAAGATCGTACGCCACCGGTTCACGCTATGGATTGCTGCCGGCTTTGCCCTGACACCGCTCGCGGGCCTGGGCAGCGTGCTGCTGTTCGAATTGATCGAGCCGTCCCGGCTGTGGGCGGCCGCACGGGCCGGCATCCTGCCGCTCGCATTGCTTGCACTGCTCGGTTGGGCGCTGCTCAGTTTCCGAAGCTATCTGCAACCCTTCCTGCTCTGGCTCGCGCAACACCCGCAGGGCGGCGTCGCGCCGGGGCACCTGCATCGTCGGCTCGGTCGCTTCAGCCGCCACTACTGGGGACTGTTTCTGTTATACGCGCTGACGGCGCCGCTGCTTTTGTTTGTCAGTACGGGCGGCATCGAGGACATCGCGAGCGCCGAATTCGTGCACGTGCTGCTATCGCAATTGGCGGTCGCCGTTCTGGTCGGGTTGCCGACCTACCTGATCGCGCTCGACCGGCTCGGCGAACTGGTTGCGCATCTCGGTCTGCAGCAGGTCGAGGTCAGCCTGAAGTTCAAGATCATGCTGCTGGGCGGCTTTCTGCCGCTGCTCTCCTATTCCATTCTGATGCATTACCACTGGTTGACCACCGGTGGACTGCCGCTTGAGCTCGCGGTGATCTGGAGCAGCCTGGGGCTGGTCACCGCCCTGGTCACCGCGCTTTCGATTCGCAGCATGGCGCAATCGCTGCGTCCGGTGCAGGAGGTATTGAGGCGCAGCGGCGCGTCCACACGGGCCGATCTCGCGCAGTTGCGCCCGCACTCGACCGACGAGATCGGCTACCTTACCCAGACGCTCGGCAGATTGTTCCGTCGCCTTGGCGATCAGGAATCCACCATGCGTGCGGTCGTCGACAATGCCGCCGAGGGCATTATCGTCATCGACGAACAGGGCAACATCGATACTTTCAATTCCGCGGCGGAAAAGCTTTTTGGTTTTTTGTCGACCGAGATACGCGGCAAGCCATTGAGCTGGTTGCTGCCGAACCTGATCGACAGCAAGGGGCTGCCGCCGGTCGACGAGTGTGAACGCGAAACCGCCGCCCTGCATCGTAACGGTAAACCGCTCCAGGTATCGTTGCGCACCAGCGAGATGCGAATCAGCGACCAGGTCATGTACACCTGCCTGGTGGCGGACATCACTCAACGCAAACAGGCCGAAGAGAATATGCTCAAGGCCGAAGCGCGCTATCGCGATTTGGTCGAGACCGCGCACGACCTGGTCTGGAGCACCGATCCGGCCGGTCACTGGACCTATCTCAACAGCGCCTGCCACAGCGTCTATGGCTACACGCCGCATGAAATGCTCGGCCGCAATATCGGCGAATTCAACGCGCAAAGCCACCTCGAAAAGGATGCAGAGGCGTTTCAGGCCTTGCTCGATGGACAGGAGCTGGTGCAGTACGAAACGGTCCATCTTGACCGCAATGGCCATCACCACCATCTCAGCTTCAACGCCAAGGCGCACCTGGACGACGCAGGGAATATCCTGCACATCAGTGGGACGGCGCGTGACATCACTGAGCAGAAGGTGTTCCAGAAGCAGCTGTCCTACCAGGCCGAACACGATTCACTGACCAGCCTGTTCAACCGACATTATTTCCAGCAGGAATTGGAGCGCACGGTGGCACGGGTCGCGCGCAGCGGCTCCGATTGCGCGCTCTTCTATATCGATCTCGATCAGTTCAAATACATCAACGATACGCTTGGCCATGCGGCCGGTGATCAGCTGTTGATTGAAATCAGCCAATTGGTTGCGACGCACGTGCGCGACGGCGATCTGCTCGCACGCTTCGGTGGCGATGAGTTCACCTTACTGGTGTATAACATCAAGGTCCAGGACGTCCCCAAGGTGGCGGAAAATTTCCGCGCCTTGTTCGAGAACTACAAGTTCCACTACGACGGCAAGAGCTTCAACGTCACCTCGAGTATCGGCGCATCGGTGATCGATGCCGGCGTGGTGTCGGCCGACGAGGTGCTGTCGCACGCCGACATCGCCTGCAACATGGCCAAGGCGCAGGGACGCAACCGT
>JBAYTM010000019.1:0-13078 GCA_041675685.1 Thiohalobacteraceae bacterium | reverse complement strand
GCCCTCAGGGTAGGCGACCGGGCGGTTGCGCGCTTCCTCCTCCTGCCGCTTCAGTGCCTCCTCCAGCTGCCGGCTGCGCTCCTGCGCCGCCCGTTCCGCCCGCTCGCGCTGAGCGGCCTCCTCCTGCCGGCGGCGTTCGGTTTCAATCTGCTGCTGCCGTTCGCGCTCGGCGTCGGCAGCGGCGCGGCGCCGGGCCTCGTCCGCGCGGCGCTGTTGCTCCTGTTGTCGTTGCTGCGACTGTTCGGCGGCATTCGGAGCAACCCGCGAAGTTTGCTGAGCCTGTTGCTGGGCACGCTGCTGGCGTTCGGCCTCCTGGCGTTCATGCAGCTGATGCACTCGCTCCATCTCGGCGGCACGCTCGCGCGCCTCTTCATCGGCGCGTTGCTGCGCTTGCTGCTCGATCTGGCGGTCGGCCTGTGCCTGCCACTCCGCCACCTGCTGGGCTTGCTGGGCCATGCGTTCCTTACGCGCACTCCATTCGCTGGTGAACCCTTCCGAGAAGCCCTCCGTGATAGCACCGATCATCGCCTCTCTATACTCCGCATCGGCCGCCACCTGCCCATGCAGACTCGCCAGATTTTCTCGCGCCATGGGATGGCCGCCGGCGATAGCCTTGCGAAACCACTGGTCCGCGACCGCGACGTTATCCTTCCAGTAATAGAAGCCCAGGCTGTTCATGGCATAAATATCGCCCTGATCGGCCGCCTTGCGGAACCAGATCGCCGCTTCTCGCTGGTTGGCGGCAACGCCGAGGCCGTCGGTGTAAGCGTCGCCGAGCTTGCGCTGAGCGTACGCGTCGCCCTGCTCAGCGGCCTTTCGATACCAGCGCACTGCCTGAGGCCGATCCTGAGGCACACCTTTGCCCGTGTCATACAGATCGCCCAGACGCGCCTGCGCATCAGGCACGCCCTTATCGGCGGCCTGCTGGTAAAATTCGACTGCGCGGTCAATATCTGTGACTCCTCCCCAGGCGTAGGTGATCGTCTCACTCACCCGCGTGATTACGCCATTTTTAAGTTTTACGCTGCGGTGCTCCAGCACGCCGGGCGTCGGCGCCACAACCTGCAGTGGAAACTTCAACAGCCCCGAGCAGGTGAACAGGATCGAACCGTCGCTCTGGATCTGCCCGATACGCGTACTACATCGGGGCATTTTGGAAACCATGCGCAGTTCGCCCGCCTTCTCGCCCCGGGTGATGCTGCTATTGATCGACGAACGCTCGCTGCCGTCTGCAGCCTTATAAATCCAGCGTTCGCTGAGTTCTCTCCCGGGAATGGCCCATTCGATCGAAACCTCCCGCTGCTGGCCACCCTGCTCGGTGGCCCAGCTGTACCCGGCCAGGTCGGCGTAGACGCCCCAGTCAGCGGCGTTGATCGACTCGGCCTGGGCGGCGATGAGCTGGCGCTTCTCCGCCTCACTCGGCTCGGCCGTCAGCTTTACCGAATCGACGACCTGCGTAACGGCATCGCCCTCCAGCTTGACGGTCTGCAATTCCAATGCGTCCGGGCCAGCGCTGGTGAGCCGTTCCGGCCATTTCAACAGGCTGGTTCTGCAAACCAGCAGCAGTGACCCATCGCTCTGGATGCGACCGTCGCGGTTACAGCGCCCGCCCAGCGTTTTAATGGCCAGCTCGCCTGGACGCGTCCCTTTTTGAATCGTGTTGGTGATGTTGCGCGCGACATTCGCAAAGCGCGCGTCGAGGTCGATCCACTTTTCGACCAGCTCCGTGCCCGGCTCCTGCCACTCCACGGTGACGCGGTAATTGCGCTTGTCCCTTTTACCGAGCCAGCTCTTGCCGACCATTTTCCCGTACGGCCCCCACTCGGCGGCACTCACTTCCGGTACGGGCGCGGCATGGGCTGTCAGCGCCAGAACAACAAGCGAACAGATCAGCGCGGTGAAGCGCACGGCGGGAAAAAGGGCATCTACTCCGCAGAAGGATGCACCTGCGGCTATCTCAGCCCGGAGGCGCTTGAGGCTCGACAAGTCGCTCAATGGTCTGCCTATTAACGGCATTTCGAGCGCTTCGCTTGACGCTAATCAACCCCCTCGCTCGACCTGCGGCTGCGATCCTTTACTATGGATGCAGGCACAACGTGACTGGACCCTTGGATGGCGGAAACTCAACCCCTTGCACGGGATACCACTGCAACGCTCGAAGCACGCCGCTGGACCATCACCGGCCAGGTGCAGGGCGTCGGCTTCCGCCCCTTCGTCTATCGCTTGGCGCACGCGCTGGACCTGAAAGGCTGGGTGCGCAATCGGTTGGGCGAAGTGGAGATCCATGCGGAAGGCGCGGCCGACCATCTGAACCGGTTTGCGCAGGCGTTGGTCGATACGGCCCCCTCCATCGCCCGGCCGCGCATCGAGGCCGAAACGGCGGCCGAGGTCGCAGGGCTCGAAGCCTTCGAGATCCGCGTCAGCGCAAGCACCGAGCACCCGCGCATCCACGTACCACCGGATTACTTCGCCTGCCCCGATTGCCTGCACGAGGTGGAGGACCCCGATGATCGGCGCTTCGGCTACCCCTTCACCAACTGCACGCAATGCGGGCCGCGCTATACGCTGATCGACCGGCTGCCGTACGACCGTCCCAATACCAGCATGGCGGACTTCGCGTTGTGTGCCGATTGTCGGCGCGAATACGAAGACCCACTCGACCGGCGTTTTCATGCCGAGCCGGTCGCCTGTCCGCAGTGCGGACCTCAGCTGACCTATTGCAGCGGCGCCGAATCGATCGACGACACGACCGCGGCGCTGACGGCCACCGTCGCCGCATTGCGTTCTGGCAAGCTGGTCGCGATCAAGGGCGTCGGTGGCTACCACCTGGTCTGCGATGCGCGGAACTTCGATGCCGTAGCGGAGTTGCGCATACGCAAGCCGCGGCCGGCGAAGCCGCTGGCGGTAATGTTTCCGGATGTGGTGTCGCTGGAAACCTGCGTCGCGTTGAGTGACGACGAGCGCGCCTTGCTGTGCAGTCCGATGCGGCCGATCGTATTGGCGCGGAAGCGTGATGGCGCGTGCGAACCTGTGGCGGCTGGCGAGGCAGTCACTGAGCGTTCGCCTATGTCCACTGCCGCCCACCTCCCGGGAGCGCGGGGTTCACATCCTGCGGATACGGTATTGGCCGCGAGTATTGCACCGGGCCTGCACGAGATCGGCGTCCTGCTGCCCTACTCGCCCTTGCATCATCTGCTGTGCCGTTCCTTCGCGGGGCCGCTGGTGGTCACCTCCGGCAACCTCAGCGGCGAGCCCGTATTGACGGACAATGCCGAGACACAAGCGCGGCTGGTGCACGTCGCCGATGCCTTCCTGCACCACGACCGGCCGATCGTACGGCCGGCGGACGATCCGGTCTACCGCACTATCGCGGGCAAGGCGCGGCCGTTGCGTCTGGGACGCGGCGGTGCGCCGTTGGAAGTGCAGCTGCCGCGCACGCTGAACCTTCCGACATTGGCCGTCGGCGGACATATGAAGCTGACGGTCTGCCTGGCATGGGACGATCGCGCGGTCATCTCGCCGCACATCGGTGAGATGGGCACGCCGCGCAGCCTCGCCGTGTTCGAGCAGGTGGTCGCCGATCTGCAACGACTCTATGGCGTGCGCGTCGAGCAGTTAGTCTGCGATGCGCATCCGGGTTACACGACGACGCGCTGGGCGCAGGCGCAGACGCTGCCCTGCCACAAGGTCTGGCATCATCACGCGCATGCCTCCGCGCTCGCGGGCGAGTTCGGCAGTACGGAGGATTGGCTGGTGTTCGCCTGGGACGGCACCGGTCTCGGCGAGGACGGTACGCTCTGGGGCGGCGAGACGCTGCACGGTCGACCCGGACGCTGGCGACGCGTCGCGCAACTACGGCCGTTTCGTTTACCCGGTGGTGAAAAGGCCGGGCGCGAACCCTGGCGCAGTGCCGCGGCGGTCTGCTGGGAAACCGGCGTGCCGTTCGATAGTGGGCAGCCACAGTTGGATCTGTTGCGACAGGCCTGGCAGCGCGGCATCAATGCACCGCAGAGCAGCGCCGCGGGGCGCCTGTTCGATGCGGCCGCGAGCCTCGCCGGCGTATTGCAGAGCGGCAGCTTCGAAGGCCAGGGCCCGATGTACCTCGAGGCGGTGGCCGCCGGCGAAGGCGCGGCCACCGAACTCCCGCTCGAGCGAAACCCGGACGGCAGATGGCAGACGGATTGGTCGCCGTTGATCGCACCGCTACGTGACCTTGAGACCACACAGGCGCAACGCGCCGCCGACTTTCATGCCAGCCTGGCGCGCGCGATACGGCGGCAGGCCGAGCGCCTGGCATCGGAACATCCATTCCGCCGCGTCGGGCTCACCGGCGGCGTGTTTCAGAATGCGCGCCTTGCTGCGCTCGCCTGCGCGGAACTCACCGCGGCGGGCTTCGAGGTGGCGTTGCCGGAACGCCTGCCCTGCAATGATGCGGCCATCAGCTTCGGGCAGGTCGTGGAGGCTCTGTATAGTGAATAAAGGAAGGTCTGAACAATCCGTCATTCCGGCGCAGGCCGGAATCCATGTCTTTGAATTTCTGGATTCCCGCTTTCGCGGGAATGACGAAACTGGGATTGATCAGAGTTTCCTAAAGGCGAATTTAACCGCGAAGGACGCGAAGGCGCGCGAAGGAAAGATTATGGATGGCGCAGTAGCACAGCGTATGGCGCCGGATGTTTGCAGAAGCACTGCGTTTCTACATTCAGCGCATTACGGCCTCCCGGCCCAATGCGCCCTGCATTGAAATGATTTTCTTAGCGCGCCTTCGCGTCCTTCGCGGTTAAAGTAGGCTTATGACAATAGGAAAACCATAATGACAAACACGCTGACCGACGCCCACATCGCACTCGCGCACGGCAATGGCGGGCGCTATATGCGTGAGCTGATCGAAGGCATCTTTGCGCGGCATCTCGGCAATCCTTCGCTCGACACGAATGCAGATGCGGCCTCCTTGTCGTTGGAAAGCGGCGAGCTGCTGTTCACGACAGACGGTTTCACCGTGCAGCCGCTGGAATTTCCGGGCGGCGACATCGGCTCACTGGCCGTGCACGGCACCACCAACGATCTGGCCGTGGCCGGCGGGCTGCCGCGCTATCTCAGTCTCAACGCATTCATCGAGGAGGGCCTCGAGGTCGCGGTGTTGGATCGCATCGTTGGCAGCCTGGCGCGTGCGGCACGCGAGATCGGCGTCGAAGTCGCCGCCGGCGATACCAAGGTCGTACGCCGTGGCGAAGGCGGCGGTCTGTATCTGGCAACGGCCGGTATCGGTCTGCGCCTGCCGGGTCCGACCTTGGGATTGAATCAGGTGCGCGACGGCGACGTCCTGATCGTCAGCG
This sequence comes from Thiohalobacteraceae bacterium, assembly GCA_041675685.1. Lineage (GTDB taxonomy): Bacteria > Pseudomonadota > Gammaproteobacteria > Thiohalobacterales > Thiohalobacteraceae > JAHJQQ01. The sequence goes on along the minus strand of JBAYTM010000019.1, from coordinate 7,742 downwards.
GATCGGTCGGCGACCACGGTATCGCCGTCATGCTGGCGCGGGAACAGTTCGGGCTGCGCGGTGATCTGCAGTCCGACGCCGCGAGCGTGTTGCCGCTGACGCGCGCCCTGCTGGCATTCTCCGGCCTGCGCTTCATGCGCGATCCCACCCGCGGCGGACTGGCCACCGTCTGTCACGAGATCCAACGCGCGACCGGCCTGGGCGTGCGCATCGAACAACCGCGCATCCCCGTGCGCGGACCGGTGCAGTCCGTGTGCGAGATGCTCGGTTACGATCCGCTGTTCCTGGCCTGCGAGGGCCGCGTTGTCGCCGTGGTGGCGCCCGACCAGGCCGACGCCGCGGTGCAGACCTTGCGGGCACTACCGAACGGCGATCAGGCCTGTGTCATCGGGCGTATCGATCGCGCCGCACGGCATGTGGTCATGCATACGGAGCTTGGCGGTCAACGCATCCTGGAAGAGCTCGAGGACGATCCGCTGCCGCGGATCTGTTGAGGTCCCGGCGCCGAACCTTGCCGGGTTTCGGCCGAGGAATACGGCTTGGTGCGTTCGCCGCGGTCCTCGCCGCCCCGGGAGACCAGCGCATCGCACGCGGTGCAGGCGGCGTGGAACGCAGTTCCTGATGCGGGGATTCAAAGGACTGGATTCCGGCATACGCCGGAATGACGGCTTGGCGTGGAGCGCAGTCTTCGATGCGGAGACTCGAAGACCTGGAATCCGGCTTTCGCCGGAATGACGGCTTGTTCAAACGTTCTTAAGAAATCTTTGAACAAGCCCTGTTTCGTCATTCCTGCGAAAGCAGGAATCCAGAGGTTCAACTCGCTGCGACACAACGCCAGCCGGGCTTCGCCCTGCGCACGCAGGCATTACGGAGGTTCGTGACGTGCCCATCAGGGCCTGGGTATTCGGCATTCTGATCTGCTTGTTCCCGGTACTGGTCGTCGCGGACTGCAACGGCGGACACAGCGATCCCATCGCACCCGTGATCCTCGGCGTCACCGGCATCCTGTTCTTCGCCGTCCTCGGGCGCTTCGCCGCGCGTAAACTGGGCCAGCCCTCGGTCCTCGGCGAACTCCTCATGGGGCTGCTGCTGGGCAATCTCGCCTACTATTTTCGACTGGATCTCATACTGGTTCTGCGCGAAGGCCCGGCGATCTTCGCGATCGTCGAGCAGGCCTTCAGCAACGGCCATTCCCTGCCCCAGGCGGCGCATCTGATCCTGCAGGGCGACACGGCGACACGCGTGCTGGCGGCGCTGCAGGGACCGCACGGCGCACAGCTGCTGCAGATCGCCCAGACGGTGGACGTCTTCTCGCGCTACGGCGTGATCTTTCTGCTGTTTCTGGTCGGCCTCGACACCAGCGTCCAGGAGATGCGCGCGGTCGGCGCGGCATCGATGCGGGTCGCATTCGTCGGTGTAGTGCTGCCGTTCGTGCTCGGCTTCGAAGCGGCGCGACTGCTGATGCCGGAGCTGTCCGTCAATACCGATCTGTTCATCGCCGCCACTCTGGGCGCGACCAGCGTCGGCATCACCGCCCGCGTGCTGCAGGATCTGAAGCAGGATCACACGCCCGAAGCCCGCGTGATCCTGGGCGCGGCAGTGATGGACGACGTCCTGGGTCTGGTACTGCTCGCGATCGTCTCCGGCATCATCGTGTCCGGCTCGGTGCAGATCGTCAATGTCGTGCAGATCATTGCGCTAGCGCTGGCTTTTCTTGGCGGCGCGATCTGGTTGGGGCCGTATTTACTGCGTGGCGCGATCCACCTGGTCGAACGCCTGGACTTGATCGAAGCGAAGATGTTCGTCTCCTACCTGTTCGTGATGATCCTGGCCTGGACGGCGAACTTGGTCGGCCTGGCGACCATCGTCGGCGCCTTCACCGCCGGGCTGATATTGCACGACGCCTATTTCCGCAGCTGGGGCGAACATCGCGGCCACCGCTACAGCATCCGCGACCTTATCATGCCGCTGGAGGTGATTCTGGTGCCGATCTTTTTCGTGCTGATGGGCATACAGGTCAAGCTCGAAGCCTTCCTGGACTGGCATGTGCTCCAGATGGCTGGCGGCCTGCTGACCGCCGCCGTGCTCGGCAAGTTACTTTGCGGCTATGTCGCGGGACGCGGTCTGAACCGTTTGGCGATCGGCATCGGCATGTTGCCGCGCGGCGAAGTGGGTCTGATCTTCGCATCCATCGGCAAAAGCCTGGGCGTGATCGGCGATGCGCTGTTTTCCTCCGTGGTGCTGATGGTGCTGGTGACGACTTTGATGGCGCCGCCGCTGTTGAAACTGGCGATGAGCAGACCCCAGGTTTGACAATGAGCCCAGCGCTCTACGGCCGCCGCCTTCCATATCGCGCAAACGCCTAGAGCGCGTGGATCGCCGTGAGCACCTCGGGCAATGCCTGCGTGACGATGGCTCCCGGATCGACATCGCAGGTGCCCACGCCTATCCCCAATATAACGAAACGCGCCGGCATGTCGCCCAACGCGCGGATCAGCTCCAGCAGACCCGCCGGATCCAGACCGTGCGTCGACCAGGCGTCGTCGCGGGCCAGATCGTCAATCTGCAGCCTTTGCACGGATCCGACCGCGAGCTGCGGCACGGCGTCGATGAGCATCACGGCATTGGCGCCACTGAACAGGCTCGGCATTTGCGCGGGGGACGCGCAGCGTCGGATATCGAGGGCCGGCGCCTGAGCGGGTTCGCCGGTCGCGAGGCCCGCCAATGCATCGGCCATCAGCCAACCGACTCGATCGGCGCCCTGGTACGAGCCGAGACAGATGATTCGCTTCATGCGCCGTAGCCGTTCATAAAATCAAGGCCGGATGTAACCGCGCGCCGGCAACGGCCCCCTAGTTGATCCGTGTCAATGCAGCAGCAGGCCGCCAGATTACCATGCAATCAGACACCAAGGCGGCGGAGAGACACGTTGCCGACGGCCGCGCAGCGGCCTTGGGAAATACAAGGGGGCTACGTGAGATATCGAGGAAATCATGCGATCGCCAACGGCAATCCATTCTGCAATAACGCGCTCTGTCCCGGCGGAGCGCGACATGGACGCGACTGAACAGTCCCGCCTGATCGCGGCACTCCAGAACCCGGCGCGCTTCCCTCATCCCGTCGATCGCGTCCAGGTGATCCAGACCCATATCTCCTACGTCTTGCTGACGGGGCGCTATGCCTACAAGTTCAAGAAGCCGGTCAATCTCGGCTTCCTGGATTTCACGAGCCTCGAGAAGCGCCGCTTTTATTGTCATGAGGAACTCCGCCTGAACCGGCGTCTCGCGCCGGAACTGTACGAAGCCGTCGTCAAGATCACCGGGACGCCGGAAGATCCCGGCTTCGATGGCCCGGGCGAGCCCATCGAGTACGCCGTCCGTATGCGGCAATTTCCGGATGGTGCGCGTCTCGACGAGGTATGCGACCGCGGCGACCTGACCGCCGTGCATATCGACCAATTGGCCGACACCATCGCCGCGTTTCACCGTAACGCCCCGGCGGCCAGCCGCGAGCAACTGTACGGCACCGCAGCCGGTGTCGGCGACCGCGTACTGCAGAACTTCGAACAGATCGCCGCACATTGCACCGACGAGGAGGTATCCCGGCAACTGCAAACCCTGCGCGCATGGAGCGATCGCTGTCTAGACGAGCTGCATGACGATCTGGAAGCGCGTCGCCGCGAAGGCTGGATCCGCGAATGCCACGGGGACCTGCACTTGGCCAACATGGCGCTGATCGACGACCGCGTGGTGATCTTCGATGCGCTGGAGTTTGCTGAAGATCTGCGCTGGATCGACCCGCTGTGCGAGGTGGCCTTCCTGTACATGGATCTCGAACACCGCGGCCGCCGCAGCTTCGCGCGACGTTTCCTGAATAACTATTTGGAGGCGGCCAACGATTATCAGGGCTTGGCGCTGTTCCGTCATTACCTGGTCTATCGCGCCATGGTGCGCGCCAAGGTTGCCGCCATCGAGGCGCATCAGCATCACAAAAACAAGGTTCGCACCGACACTGCGCTGGAGACCGTGCGCAGCTATCTGGAACTGGCGATCCGCTACAGCCTGCCGGCGGAGCGCATGCCCATCATCGCCCTGCACGGCTTCTCGGGATCCGGCAAAAGCTGGTTGGGCAAGCGCCTGCTGGAGACGCTCGGCGCGGTCCGCATACGTTCGGATGTGGAACGCAAGCGCCTGCTTGGCCTGTCGCCAGACGCCTGTACCGAGAGCGCGGTCGCGCGCGGCGCCTATACCGCCGAGATATCCCAAGAGACCTACCGGCGTCTGCCTGCCCTCGCCTACCCGATCGTCGATGCCGGGTTCCCCGTCATCCTCGACGCCACCTACCTGCTACGCAGCCAGCGCAACCAGATCCGGCGCCTTGCCGCGGTCGCCGCGGTGCCCTTCGTGATACTGGACGTACAGGCGCCGGAGTCGGTCCTGCGCGAGCGCATCACTCATCGCAAGGCCACCGAACGCGATGCCTCTGAAGCCACGCTCGCCGTCCTCGATCGTCAATTGACCATCGCCGAGCCTTTGGGCCCCGACGAACGCGAACACACCATCCCCGTCGACACCACGAAGTCAATCGACCTCGAAGAACTGGGCCGCGCGATCTTGGCGCGGCCCTGAGGGAGAAAAGAACACTTTAACCGCGAAGGACGCGAAGGCGCGCGAAGGAAATCGCTTTAATGCGGGGCACATTAGGCCGGAGGCCGTAATGTGCAGGATGTTGAAAACCTCGAGTTTCTGCAACCATCCGGCGCAATACGCTACGCTATTGCGCTACATAATAATATCTTCTTAGCGCGCCTTCGCGTCCTTCGCGGTTAAAGTTCGCCTTTATATTTTGTCTTCACCTCCTCCACCACTCGATCCACCTTCAACCGCAAGAAGTGCGTCGCGCAGGAGATGCAGGGGTCGTAGTTGCGGATGACGGTCTCGCCGTGCAGGCGGAGTTCCGCGTCCGGTCGATCCAGACCGAAGCGGGTCAGCGAAGTCCGCAGGTCTTCTTCGATGCGCGCCTGGTTCTGGCTGGTCGGCGGGACGATACGCGCCTCGGTGACGTTGCCGTTGGTATCGGTCGCGTAGCGATGCCAGAGGATGCCGCGCGGCGCTTCACTGCAGCCATAGCCGATGCCGGCGCGCGGTGTGGCGGGCACGGCGGGCGAGTCCGGACGTTCGTAATCGCGCAACAGCCGTGCCGCCTCGTCGATGGCGAACCAGATCTCGGCGGCACGGGCAATGATGCTGTGAAACATGTTCCGGCTCGGGAAGCGCACGCCCGCGTCGTCGAGCAGCGCCAACAAGGGCGGCGGCAGGCGATCCATGTTCAGATTCATGCGCGCCAGCGGGCCGACCAGATAGGGTTGACCGTCGAGACGCGCATGCAGGGCTGTGGAATACGGCGCCTGCAGCTCCTCGAAGTGTCTCTCGAACTCGTCGATACCGAGGTCATGACCGGCACTGGACACCAACCGACCGCGGGTCAGCGGATATTCCACGGCATCGCGCATCGCGACACTGACGAAGTCCTGGTCGTCGTCGGGCAGCGGCAGGGTCGCCGTCCAGCGCAACAGCGCCGCGGCATCCGCGCGCGCCGCCTCGAGCCGCTCGTGCATGGCAGCGACCAGCACCGGCTGGGGCGCATGAAAGAAACCGCCGACCTGCACGCCGACCGGGTGCACGGATCGCGCACCGAACAGCGCGATCAAATCGTTCCCCAGGGCCTGTAACCGCAAGCCGCGACGCACCTCCTCGGGCGCCTTCTGCGCCAGCTCGACGGCGTTGCTGCAACCAAAGAAGTCCGGCGCCGCCAGCAGATGGATGTGCAACGCATGGCTCTGCAGCCATTCTCCGCAATAGAACACGCGCCGCATGGCCAGCGCCCAAGGCTCGGGCTCGACGCGGTAGATGGATTCCAGCGCCTGCACGGCACTCATCTGATAGGCGACCGGGCAGATGCCGCAGATGCGCGCCGTCATGTCCAGCACGTCCTGCGCGTTACGACCGACCAGAAACTGCTCGAACAGCCGTGGCGGCTCGTAGATCTCCAACCGCAGCCTATCGATGCCGCTGGCACTGATGCTCATGTCCAGCGCGCCCTCGCCTTCCACGCGGGCCAGCACCGGGATGCGGATATCGACTCTGCGTTGTTCGCTCATGACGGCTTGTCCCAGCGCTGTGCCGCGGCACGGAACTGCGGTGTGTGGTTGTTCATGGTCTGGTAGTGCTGTGCGATCTCGTGGCCCACCAGGCCGAGTCCCTGCAGGCGTTGGCCGAGCGCCTCGGTGTTGAGATTCTCTGCCGGGCCGTAGCAGGCATAGCAGGCGCGGCCGAAGCGCGGACAGAGCGCGCCGCAGCCGGTGCGGGTGACCGGCCCCATGCACGGCCTTCCCTCGGTCACCAGGACGCAGACCGCGAGCTGGCGTTTGCATTCCATGCAGACCTTGTCGCGCTCGTCGATCGGTGCGACGCCGAACAGCAGGTCGCGCAACGCGGCGAGTACCTGCCGGCTGTTGACCGGGCAACCCCAAAGTTCGAAATCGACCGGTACCGCTTCGCGGATCGGCATGACCTTGTCGAGACTGGAAATGTATTCAGGGCTCGCGTAGACGGCCGCAGTCCAGGCCTTGGCATCGGCGAGATTACGCAGCGCCTGGACGCCGCCCGCCGTGGCGCAGGCGCCGATAGTGATGAGAAACCGACTGCGCTCGCGAATGCCTTTGATCCGCTCCAGGTCTTCCGGCGTCGAGATGCTGCCCTCGATGAAGGCAACGTCGACCGGCTCCTCTTCGCCGAGAATACCGGCCTCGGCGAAGTGACGGATATCGACCAGCCCGGTGAGCGCGAGCAGGTCCTCGCCCAGATTCAAAAATGCGAGCTGACAGCCATCGCAGGAGCTGAACTTGTGTACGGACACTTTGGGTTTATCAACACTCATGGGTCACCCGTTCCTTATTGAACCGCCAAGGCCGCCCAAAAAACTTTGGAACCGCCAAGGCGCCAAGAAAAATTATTGAAAAAAAGATTCGCTGTCGGTTTTGCGTTAATCATTTTGGCGACCTTGGCGTCTTGGCGGTTCAAACATCCTTCTTGGCGACCTTGGCGTCTTGGCGGTTCAAAACCTTTCTTGGCAGGTCCATTAACAGGATCAATACCCCTTCACGCCCAGGCGTTCGCGGATCTGCGGATAGTTGAACACGGGGCCGTCTTTGCAGACGAACTTGGCCCCGAACTGGCAGTGACCGCAGTGGCCGACGGCGCATTGCATGTTGCGCTCCAGCGAGACCCACATCTGCGCCTCGGCGACACCCATCGCCATCAGCTTGCGCAGGGTGCCGAGCATCATCGGCTCCGGACCGCAGATCATCGTCAGCGCGTTGCGGACATCGAAGCCGACGCCGTCGATCAGATCGGTCACCAGACCGACGTGCCAACTCCAGCCATCCCCGGCAACATCGGCGGCGAGCAGCACCTGAGTATCCGGCAGTGCGCCCCAGGCCGCGTATCGGTCCCGCCAGATCATGTCGTCCATGTGCTTGACGCCTTGCAGGACCGCCACCCGGCCGAACTCGGCGCGCCGTGCCGCGACCTGGTTGATGACCGAGACCAGTGGCGCGCAGCCGAGTCCGCCGGTGACCAACAACAGATCCCGGCCGCGCGCGGCATCCAGCGGCCAGCCACGCCCGAAGGGGCCGCGGATACCGATGCGATCGCCTGGTTGCAGCGCGGCGAAACCGCGGG
>JBAYTM010000018.1:0-13548 GCA_041675685.1 Thiohalobacteraceae bacterium | reverse complement strand
GTCGTCGGCCCCAGGAGACAACACGTCGGTCGGGATGGCAATCAGCCGATCGCCGACGCCGAGGGTGCCGCCGCGTTCCATAACCGCATAAACAATCTCGCCGGTCTCCAGATTGATCGCCAGGTCGCTGATATCGCCGACGTCTTCGTCGTTCATGCCCTTCACGTCTTTATCCAGATATTCGCTTGCTTTGACAATGGATGCCGTGGACGCAGTCGACGATGTGCCGTCCATGCCGGCGCCCGAGCTCCCGCCCTCGCTGTGCCAAGTCGGACTCGATGGCCAGTTGTCATCATCGAAGTCCTGGGCGCTGCTGAGCTGCTGCTCCGTCGCATTCAAAATCAGGGCATCATCTTGCGCGTGCATGTCGAAGGAATCCAACGACACGGCGTGCAATTGACCGCCGACACCCATCACGCCACCAGCTGCCACGACCGCATAGACGACGCGACCCTGAGCGGTATCCAAGGCCAGATCCTTGATTTCGCCGATCTGTTCGCCGCCCGCATCGCGAACGTTGTAACCGATCAGCTTCGAGGCCTTTTTCATTCCTTGCGGCAGCTTGTCGTCGGCGTCGGACGTCATCAGGCCGGGCGACATGTCGCCTTGATCCGACGACTGCACGTCGGTCTGCTCCGAGGACGAATAGGGCCGATCCGCGTGTTCCTCGGCCACACCCGCCAGCGGCATCGCACCCATGCCGACGGCCAAGGCCGCTGCCAAAAGTGTGCTCGGGCGCAAGGTCGCAACGCTTCCGAGCTCAGTGCAATTACGGACGGTTTGTTTCCGGATCAACATAAGCGCCTCCTGCGTTCTTGTCACTGTCTATCGCCCCGCGGTAAGCCGGCGGCGACTAGGTCGTTGCGTTAAGCAGGAGCAAGACGTATGCCAGCTCCGGTCCGGCAAAAGAAGCGAAGAGGAAACGCGGTTTGTAGTTGTCGCGCCGCCGGTGCATCAAATTCGAAAGGCGACTATTTACAATCGGGTGTAAGGCCTACACGGAAGAGATCGGGTACGCGTATGGCCGCCCCGGCGACACGGCTATCCTTCCGACGCCCTCTTTACCGCCTGCGGAACCGAGGCGGTTCGGCGCGGGGCTCAACGGGTCTGTGCATCGCCGTATTGGTTAAGGCGGTTGTAGATCGTCTTCAGGCTTATGCCCAGACTTTGAGCCGCCCGCCGCTTGTTGCCGTTGAAATACTCCAGTGTCGCGTATATCAACGTGCGTTCGACGTCTTCCAGGGTATCGCCGACGCTGAACGCCGGGCTCCCGTCCGACGACGGCTCCCAGTGCGCAGAGAGGTCCGGCAGGCTCTGTTCCGATATCTCGTCACCGGACGCCATCACATAGGCGCGCTCGATGTGATTGCGCAGCTCGCGCACATTGCCGGGCCAGGAGTGATCCTGCAGCTTGGCAAGGGCGCCCTCGGTCAGGAAGCGTCGCGTGTTGTTCTCGCGGTTGAGCATGCTGAGGAAGTAGCGGGCGAGTAACGATATGTCGCTGTCGCGCGCACGCAAAGGCGGGACGTTGATCGGAAAGCCGGAGAGCCTGAAAAACAGATCCTTGCGGAACCGCCCTGCGGCGATGATCTCTTCGGGTTTCCGGTTGGTGGCAGCGATGACGCGGACGTCGACCTTGATTTCGCGATCGCCGCCGAGGCGGACCAACTTCCCGGTCTCCAGCACGCGTAACAAGTGCACCTGCAATTCCCCGGGCATTTCGGTCACCTCGTCGAGAAACAAGGTACCGCCCGACGCGCGCTCGAAGTAACCTATGTGGCGTCGATTCGCACCGGTGAAGCTGCCCTTCTCGTGGCCGAACAGTTCCGAGCCTACCAGCGTCGGCGCCAGCGCACCGCAGTTGAGGGCCAGGTACGGGCGATCCCGCAACGGGCTCAACTCGTGAATCGCGCGACCGACCAGGTCTTTACCTGTGCCGCTCTCGCCACAGATCAGGACCGAGGCCTCGGTCGGGGCGACCTTCTCGATCAGGTTGTACAACTTGCGCATCGCGTCGGACGCGCCGACCAACGGACCGAAGGTCGCCGGATTGCCCTCCTGATCGATGAGCGGAATCATGTCCATGTGCGCGGCCTGCAGCCGCACGCGCATGAGCAGGCGCCGCAGATGATCGAGGTCGAGTGGCTTGGTGAGATAATCGAAGGTGCGCATGCGCAGCGCTTCGATGGCGGAATCCACGCTGGCAAAGCCGGTTATGAGGATGATCTTGGTGGAGCGCACCTCGGAATATTCGCGCACCAGATCGAGACCGCTGCCATCCGGGAGGGTAAGGTCGACCAGCAGGACGGCGGGATGAAAGGTTCGCGCGATGGCGCGCGCCTCCTCCAGCGTGCCGGCCACTGCGACATCGAAACCTTCCTGCCGGACAATCTCCGCCACCGCAGGGGCAAACACTTGATCGTCGTCTACCAATAGAGCACGCAACATAGATCACCCGACGGCCAAATCAGTTCAGCACGATGTTCTTATGGAACTACCGAAGGCGTGTCGAATCGATGCAAACACACGACGCGGCTCTCGGAGAGCGTTAGTATTGCCGGCACGCCGGTGGAATAGCAAGAGCCACAAACGAGTAGCGGGGCATGCGCCCCGCTACTCGATCGCTATCGCGGACAGGGTCAGAAATTGAGACCTACACCCACGGTATGCGCAAACGCCCCGTCATCGAAATTATCATTGATGTCGTCCGCGCTTTCAAAGAAGAACTGGTACTCGGTCTGCAGATAAAGAAACGTCTCCGGCTTCACGTAATACTTCACGCCGAGCTCGGGGCCTGCAATACCGGTATTGTCCACGCCGTCGCCATAGATGTAACCGATGTTGGCGCCGATGAATGGGCGCCAGTTGCCAAGATCGAAGTGGTAGTCCAGGCCAGCGCGGGTCGCCAATACCCAGTCGTCGTGATCAGCCGTGTCGGCGTAATTGACCGATTGGCGGAGCACCCACTGGAGGTTTTCAGTCATGTACTGACCGTAGCTTGCCGACAAGCCCCAGGAGCCATGATCGAAATCCTTGTCGTTGGTTCCGCTACCTGCGAGCGTAAACTCGCGTGCACCTGCCGTTGGACCATAGGTGCCGTTCTGCGCGGATACTGCAAGCGGCAATGCCGCGAGGGCGACTGCCAACAGATGTGCATTCTTCATGTCTCTCTCCGAAGTCGATAGTGCTTGCCCGTACGCCGATGCGAACCGCATTGGCGCTGCTTAGTTAACGCAAAAAAAGCAACCATCATGCCAATGCTTGCGCGCTCCACCGGACGTGCCGTGTGAAGAACCATGGGCGTCGGAAACGTCCTTGTGCGGTAAGCGTTCTTACACGCTTTCGGTAAGCGTTACACGCGCTTCGGACGTCGCCGACAGCCACCGCCGTTTTACCGGGCACCGGATCGAGGCACAGCTTTTGCAGATCGCTACGGGTGGGGCTGCCTGCACGTCAGGCCGGGATAACGATCTATGCACTTTCCATTGGAGGACGCATGCAAGTAGACAGACGAAAACGCTGCTTCAGTGCGCAACGCTTCATCAAGAAATCGGAGGCCACGGGCCAGGACCACTACAGCGACGAGGCGATATCGCGACTGGTCCGTTTAGCCTACGATCCTGCACGCATCCCGCGGCGGATCGCGGGCGACAAGGCGAGGACGCACGACAGGACCTATTCGGGGCGTATTCTGTTGCGCAGTAAAAAGGCCGCTGCAAGGACGCACTCGGCACCGCGCGAGGGCGCCGAGATCATCCTTTTCCCGGTCCGACCCAGACTTCGATGACTGTGGCCAGGTGCCGGGCCCCGGGCCCGGCACCCTGCCTCACACTGGCGGCGAACGCCGTCCGAGTACCAGAAACACAAGAAACAGCACCAGGAACACGACGAACAGCACTTTGGCGATCCCCACCGCGGTACCCGCGATACCGGTGAACCCGAACAGCGCCGCGATCAGCGCGATGACTAGGAATGTTACTGCCCAGGAAAGCATGTTGGTTCTCCTCTGATACGAGAAGAGACATTCGTTAAAACGTCTCGGTTAGCGGTCCGTCTGATCTTCGAGGCGATCACCGGCGTCTTCAAGCTGGTCTCCAGCGCGTTCCGCCGATTCATCGATACGCTCGCCCGCGCGTTCCGCCGGACCTTCTCTCTCACATGCGCCGAGCACCGACGCCAACAACAACACGGCCGCCGCCCTGTACCAGAATATTTTTATAGTCTGCATTTGAAACTCCTTCGCTATATCTGCCGTAGTGAAAAGTTGCCATCCGCTCCATGTACCTTCGAGCGGCGACCTTGATATGGTCGTCAGCAAGTTGTATGCCACTGAATCGGAATAGATAGCTGCACGCTTTCGCGCTACGGGAACACACTGCCTTGCGCCGGCTCCTGGTTCTGAACGCGCCAGATCGCGCCGGTCCGCATGCGCAAAACGATAGAAAACCGGTAAATTCTCTCGGTAATTTGCAGCTTTTACATCGTTGCAGGTCACTGGTCGGACGGCCCCGGGGTAGTGCTGTACATCGAGCTTCGAGCGGAGCGCGCACGCAGCGTGGAGCGTTGATCTTCAGCGGCACAGCGACAGAAATCGCGAAACGCGCCGGCTTCCACGCCACGACATGCACGGCGGATCACAAAGCGTGTACAATCGCGCGGCCGTTTTTCGGCTTGCCCCGGTAGCTCAGTGGATAGAGCAACCGCCTCCTAAGCGGTAGGTCGCAGGTTCGATTCCTGCCCGGGGCGCCAATCCCAACGCCCGACCCGAATCCCTGTCGCTCCGCCGGTTGAACGGCAGCGCAAGCGTGTTGCGCAGCCGACCCCTTTCCGAATGGGGCTTCTCCGGCCTGCCCCTATCCGCCTCGCCGAGCATCAGGCCGAGCCGGCCGCCGGCGCCTCGCTGCACGGATCTCCGCCGGGCTCGACCAACTGCACTGGAAGGCGCAGCGTGAAGATCGATCCCTGCCCCACCTCGCTGGCCACTTGAATGTCGCCGCCCAGGCGCTGGCAGAATCGGCGACTGATCGCCAGACCCAGCCCGGTACCGCCATACCTGCGGGTCGTGGAGGAATCGACCTGCGTAAAATCGGTGAAGAGCCGTGCGATCTGGTCCTGCGCTATTCCGATGCCGGTGTCCCGAACCGCGAACTGCAACCAGTCCTCACCGGCCTCGGCGATACGCCGTACCGACAGGGTAACGACGCCGTTTTCCGTGAACTTGGCCGCGTTGCCGAGCAGATTGACCAGTATTTGCCGCAGCTTGGTTTCGTCGCTGAACATCTGCCCGAGCTGGGGCCCGTTGTCGAGTACAAGCCGGTTCCGGTTTTTGTCGAGCAGCGGCCTGACGGTGTCGACGACGTCTTCGATGAGCGCGTCGACCGCGAAACGGTGTGCGTGCACCGACAGTTTGCCCGCTTCGATCTTGGATACGTCCAATACGTTATTGATCAGGGAAAGCAGATGCGTTCCGGCCATGTGGATGCGCTTGAGATCGGGCGTATAGGCGTCCAGGCCCTGTGCGGCCGCATCCTCCGTGAGCATTTCACTGTAGCCGATAATGGCGTTCAAGGGCGTACGCAGCTCATGGCTCATGTTGGCGAGAAAGGCGCTCTTCGCGCGACTGGCGGACTGCGCCTTCCGCAGTGTGTTCTGGAGTTCCCGTTGTTGCGCCATCAGCCGATCGAGCATTTCGTTGAAGAACCGCGAGAGATAACCGAACTCGTCTTCACGCGAAATCTCCAGGCGCACGTCCTGTTGGCCCCGGGAAATCGCGCGTGTCGCATTCACCAATTGCTGCAGAGGCCGGTGCACGATGGTTCGGATCGACCAGGTAAGAAACAGGCCGAAAATCAGTAACAGGAGAAAGGCGGCAATGACCAGCTGGTTACGTTGCTCGCGCGCGAGTCGATCCAGCGCCGGCGGGAAGATTTCGACGTAAGCCTCGCCAGGCCCCGATGCAAAGGCCAGATCGCGGCGTAAGGCGGTATCCGCGTCGTCGACACCGCCGACGGCCATAGCCCGGTCTGGAAGGGCGACGCGCACGCCACGAAGTCGATAGCGGGTGCTGAGGTCGTCGAGCAAGGCGGCGAACGCCCCTTCCTCCGCACCGGCGCCCGCGTGCAGCGCCAAGGCGACCTGATAGGCCACCTGATCGGCGCTGCCACTGTATTCGGATTCCAGCTGACGTTGCAGATCGTTCAGAAAGACGGTCGAGACGATGAACACTACGACAATGATGACCCAGAGCACCATGGCGGTGATCTTGACCGCGATACTGGCCTGCCAGTTTCTGGTCCAATCGTCCGAACCGAGCGCCGCGCTCCGCATCCTAACTGAAGCCCAGCCAGCGCAGGCCCATGACCATGGGACATATGTTGGTCAAGCCGGCCATGAACAGCATGAAGCCGATGAACCAGGGGAAGAACCAGGTAGGGTCCGGAAACACGACACAGCTCAGCGTCAACAGCACCGCGACGATCAGCCGCAGTACCCGTTCGGCATCGAAAGGAATACGCGCACAGTCGGGATGCAGGGAATCGGCAACGCGGAAACCGGCGCCAAATCTCAGCCTGGAGATCAGCAACGGTAACCGCCAGTTGGTCGACCCCTCGAACAGCAGGATACCAATATATACATAGACCAGCGCGTCCGCCTGCATATACAACAGCAGGATCAGCGCCGCGCCCAGAATGAAGCGGTACATGCGCTCGCTCACGAGGGCTCGGCCGCGTCCGGGTCCTGGAAAAACTTTCGTATCTGGATGAAGTCGGTCTCGCGCGCCAGAAACGCCTGCACGACATCGGGATCGAAATGCCGGCCCTCCTCTGCGGCGATGATGTCACGGCTCCGGTCGTGCCCGAAGGCTTCTTTGTAGCAGCGCCGGGAAGTGAGTGCGTCGTAGACATCGGCAAGCGCCAGGATCCGCGCCACCAGCGGAATCGCCTCGCCGCGCAAGCCGAACGGATAACCGGTTCCGTCCCAGCGCTCATGGTGGCTTTCGGCGATCTCGATACCGGTGCGGATGAAGGCATTGCCCGGATACTGACGATCCACCTCGCGCAGTGTTTCGCCGCCGATCAGCGAGTGCGTGCGCATGACCTTCCATTCCTCGGCGGTGAGACGTCCGGGCTTCTGCAGTATGTCGTCCGGAATACCGACCTTGCCGATATCGTGCAGCGGGCTGGCCGCGTAAAGATTGTCCTGAAAGCTCTGCGTGATCAGATCGCGATATTTCGGCAGACGCGCCAACTGACGCGCCAGGATGACGCAATATTCGCGCATGCGATCCAGATGTTCGCCGGTTTCCGGATCGCGCGATTCAGCCAGTTTTGACATGGCGAAAATCGCGGCGAGCTGTGCGGCGGAGATCTCCCGCAGTTGCTGATCGACGCGCCCGCCCAACAGGACATTCTGCTGCTCGACACGGGCCTGATGTGAGCGCTCGCTGTCGCGCAGGCGCTTGCGTTCCAGGCAGGCATTGACGCGCGCGCGCAGCAGCACCGGATTGAACGGTTTGCAGATATAGTCCTCGGCGCCGCGCTCGATGCAGACCGCCGCGCTTTCCACTTCGTTGACTGCGGTGATCATGATCACAGGGATATGCTGAAGCGCGGCGTCGGTCTTGATCGCAGCGAGGGTCTGATAACCGTCCAGAACCGGCATCATGATATCCAACAGCACGAGATCGACGTGGGCGCCACGCAGTTGTTCCAGCGCCAAGTCGCCGTTCGCGGCCTGCAGGACGACATGACCTTCCCGTTCCAGCCGCCGCGTCAACAGATCCAGATTCAGATCGTTGTCGTCGACGGCCAGAATAACGGCGGCTTCCGCCCCGGTGGTTTGCCTGGGTGAAGGACTCGGCATGGGAACGCGCCCCCTGATCGCGCGGATTTGGGCTTGAGGCCTATCGGCACAGGAGGGAGGAACCTTGACCGGCTGACACCGGACTCAGTGCGCCGGCTTGCGCTGCACCTCGATGACGTTCGGCAACTGACCGATCCGGCTCAGGACCCGGCTCAGCTCGGCGATGTCGCGGATCTCCAGCGTGAGGCGCATGTGCGCCGCATAATCTGCTTTGTCCGTGTAGGTGTTCACGCCGATCACATTGATCTTC
Source organism: Thiohalobacteraceae bacterium (assembly GCA_041675685.1). GTDB lineage: Bacteria > Pseudomonadota > Gammaproteobacteria > Thiohalobacterales > Thiohalobacteraceae > JAHJQQ01. Next base: position 5,435 of record JBAYTM010000018.1, on the reverse strand, counting down.
TCGTTGGCAAGCACCGACGTGATATCGCGCAACAGACCGGCACGGTCGTAGGCGAGGATCTCCACTTCGACGGGATAGACGCTACCCGCGCCGCCGCCCCAATCGACGGTGAGCAGACGTTCGCGTTCGGTAGCCGCGAGACGCAGCAGATTGGGGCAGTCCTGACGATGGATGCTGACGCCACGCCCGCGCGTGATATAGCCGACGATCGGGTCTTGTGGTACCGGCCGGCAGCACTGCGCCATATGCGTAAGCAGATTGCCGACGCCCTCGATACGCAATTCCGCGTCGCCCGGCTCGCCAGCGCGGGTCGGCTTGGCGGCCGTGAATTCCGGCTGCTCGGGCGTGACAAGATCGTTTGCCGCGCCGGCCAGTTGCGCGCCGCTCAGATCGCCATGGCCGATCGCCGCCAGCATGCTCGGAACATCCGGCTGGTGCAGCCGTTCGGCCAACTGCTCCCAATTGATGTTGGAAATGCCCAACCGGCGCAGTTCGCGGTCCAGAACCGCACGGCCGGCGGCGATGTTCTTGTCATAATCCTGCTGCCGAAACCAGTGGCGCACCTTGGCGCGCGCGCGCGAGGTCTTGAGAAAACCCAGATGCGTATTGAGCCAGTCGCGACTGGGAACGCCCTGGCGCGCGGTGAGAATCTCGACCTGCTCCCCGCTCCGCAGTTCATAGGCCAGTGGCACCATGCGACCGTTGACCTTGGCGCCGCGACAGCGGTGCCCGATATCGGTGTGCACGTAGTAGGCGAAGTCGAGCGGCGTTGCACCGGCCGGCAGATCGACCACCCGACCCTGCGGCGTCAACACGTATACGCGTTCGCTCCCGCTCTCCGATTTGAAACGTGCGACGAAATCGCTGGCGGTGGATTCCTCGTCCTTCCACTCCAACAACTGGCGGAGCCAGGCAACGCGCTGTTCGACATTGGAATCGAAACGCCCGCCCTCCTTGTAGTGCCAATGCGCGGCGATACCGAGTTCGGCGTGTTCATGCATGTCGCGCGAACGGATCTGCACTTCGACGGTCTGTCCGCCGGGGCCGACGACGGCCGTGTGCAGGGAGCGATAATTATTCTCCTTGGGATTGGCGATGTAATCATCGAATTCCTTTGGGATATGGTGCCAAAGGCTGTGCACCACGCCGAGCGCGGCGTAACAGTCCGCGTCGTCGGCCACGATGACGCGTACCGCGCGCACATCGAAGATCTGGTTGAAGGGCAGATTCTTGCGCTGCATCTTCTTCCAGATACTGTAGATGTGCTTGGGCCGCCCGGTGACCTCCGCCTCGACATCTGCTGTTTTCAATTCCCGACGTAGTTGACGCACCACGCGCTCGATGAAACGCTCGCGATCCACCCGCCGTTCATCCAGTTGCTCCGCGATGCCGCGGTAACTTTGCGGATCGAGATAGCGCAGGGAAAGATCTTCCAACTCCCATTTGAGTTGTCCCATGCCGAGACGGTTGGCAAGCGGCGCATAGATTTCCAGCGTCTCCTGTGCGATCTGCCGCTGACGCGGTTCCTCGAGGAACTTCAGCGTGCGCATATTGTGCAGCCGGTCGGCCAGCTTGATCAGTACGACCCGGACGTCCTCGACCATTGCCAACAGCAATTTGCGCAGGCTTTCGGCGTCCTGCTGATCACGGCGACCGGCGGCCTGCGCGTCGTGCAAACGGCCGATGCGCCCCATTTTGGTGACCCCGTCGACCAGCCGGGCGATCGCCGGACCGAATTCCTGCTCGATGAAGGCGAGGGTGACTTCCGTATCCTCGATGGTGTCGTGAAGCAGGGCGGCGGCAAGGGCTTCGTAGTCCAGATTCAGTTCGTTGAGGATCTCCGCCACCGCCAGCAGGTGGGAAAGATAGGGTTCGCCGGACAACCGCTGCTGTCCGGCGTGCGCGCGCCGCGCGATCTCCAGTGCGCGCGTCAGTACGTCGCGTTCCTCGGCCGGGCGCGAACCGGCCAGCGCTTGCAGCCAGTCCGTGCTGCCGGGTTCGGTGTTTGCTGTGGGCGTCGGTGTTTCTACGCTGACCATGCTTCAAGACTCGATAGTTCGATTCGTGCCGGCAATGCAAAGGATTTGGTGCGCGGCGATGGTGGTTGTCGCGCGCCATGCCGAACGGTTCCGCTCGGAAGAGTATCCAGAACCCGGCCGGAAAACGCCAACCCTGGGGCGTCGCGGCAGAATCGGTTACGCACCGACACCGACAGGTGGCGCGCCAGACCAACGCCGCACCGCTCGGGCGCATCAGAGCAGGAAGCGATACCAGAGTGGCAGCGTCAGCATGCTCAGGGCCGTGGACAGCGTCACTGCCGTCGCGTAGAACGGCGTGTCCAGCCCATAGCGGTCACAGAGCACCAGTCCGAGCACCATGCTCGGCATGGCCGCCTCGAGCACGACGGGGGGCAACAGGCGCGAGTTAAGATCAATCGCGAGCGCCAGGCCCCAGACCAACAACGGCATCAAAAACAGTTGAATCAGGAGCACTGGGAACACGGCGGACAACCGCCGCCGACCGCTACCCATCCAACGCAACCCCAGGCCGAGCGCGATCACCATCAACGGGGGCACGGCGTCGCCCAGCAATCGCAACAGTGCCTCGATCGCCGGAGAGGCGGCGATGCCGGCCTGATTGAACGCCACACCGGCCGCGGCCGCCCAGAGCGCGGGCACCTGAAACAGCGGCCACAGGACGCCGGGTGCCGCGCCATGCGTCGCCGTGCCGTAGCGGCGCGCCATGAGAATACCCAGGGTCAGCAACAGCGGCGTACAGGCGAACAGGTCGTATTGCACTGCAACGCTACGGGCCCAGGGGCCGAAGGCGGCCTCCAACACCGGTAGCCCGAGGTAGGTGACATTGGGAAAGGCGGCCGCCAGGACCAGTGCCCCGCGCGTCGGCGGCGCCATCCGGCATAAGCGGCAACCGGTGTCGGCGAGCCAGAGCGCGACGATCACGCCCGCCGCCGCCAAGCCCGCGATCCGCGCACTGTCCCAGCTCAGTTCGGTACGCCACAGGGCGTCCAGGACCAGCGCCGGCAGCAGCAGAAAATAGACGGTATCGGTCAGGCCCCGACGCGTCGCTTCCGGGTCCAGCCCGCCGGGCCGCAGCCGGCCCAACAACACGCCGGCCCCGATCAGCAGGCCCATCTGGGAAATCACCTCCAGCATGCCGGTACCCCCTGCGGCCTCCGCGCGCACCCGGTTGGCCACCTGGGCAGGCAGGCCGGCGAATCAAACTCAATGATTCGATTATCGAACCGCTAACCTGTGAGGCCCGCGCGGCAGCCTTGGCCGAGCCGTCCCAAAAGATCTGCAGAAGAGCGCCGGACCGAGCGTCCAGCATTGCCGAACCCCGCCCGGAGAGGCCGACTGCAACGCACGCAAGCGAAAACTATGCCGCGCGACTCCCGAACTCTGCTGACCATCGGCTTCACCGTCATCCTCGGCCTGATGTTCCTGGTCGCCATTGTCGGCTTGAGCACCTTGTATACCAGTAGCGACCGCATCAAGCAGCTGGTCAGCGAAAACTATACCAAGTCGAGCCTGATCCATGAAATGCGCACTGCCGGACGGGAACGCACCTTAAGCCTGCAGAACATGCTCATCCAGGAAGACCCGTTCCGCCAGGACGAGGAGTGGATGCGCATCAACGCCTACGGTGCGCAGTTCGCGGCTGCCCGCATTGCGCTCACCCAGAAGAACCTCACCGCCGAAGAACAGCGCCTGCTGGACGATCAGTCGGACGAGACGCGCTTCGTCGGTCAACAGCATCTGGAGATCGCAGAACTCATCATGCAGGGCGACAAAGCCGAGGCCCATCGGGTCCTGGAACAGACAGCCATCCCGCGTCAGCACCGGGTATTCGAACTGCTGTCCGAGCTGCTGACCATTCAGACCGCCGCCGGTGCCGATGCCGTGGAGGCCGCCGAGCGTGGCTACCGCACCAGCCTGGCCTGGACGCTGACGTTGTTGCTCGGGATCGCCGGTCTCAGTCTGCTGGTCGCCCGTTTCGTGATACGCCGCACCGCTGAAACCGAAGAACGCCTGCACGCGGCGACCGAACACGCGCAGGTGACCCTGCACTCCATCGGTGACGCGGTCATCGCCACGGATACGGAAGGTCGCATCGCACAGATGAACCCTGAGGCCGAGCGCCTTACCGGCTGGCGCCTGCGGGACGTGCTGCAGCGACGGGTCGACGAGGTCTTCGCAGTGACGCGCGAAAGCGCCGGCGCGAGGTCCATCGACCCCGTCGGACAGACCCTGCGCGAACTGCAGGTCGCGATCTCGGAGCCCGATGCGCTATTGCGCGGCCGCGACGGACGCCGCTTCGCCATCGAATACACCGCCGCACCGATCTTTAACCTTTCGCACAACGAATCGATCGGTGCAGTGCTGGTATTCCGGGACGTCACCCAGATCCGTCTCATTACTGGCGAGCTCGCCTACCAGGCCAAACACGACATGCTCACCGGATTGATGAACCGGCGCGAGTTCGAGCAGCAGCTCGAACGTCGGGTCGCGGGCCCTGCGGAGCAAAATGGCGACCCGCATTGGCTTTGCTATATGGACCTCGACCAATTCAAACTGATCAATGATACCTGCGGTCACATGGCCGGAGACGAGCTGCTCAAGCAGACCTCGCGCAGGTTGAGCACCCTGGTCCGCGACGCGGACCTGCTGGCGCGCATGGGCGGAGACGAGTTCGCCATCCTGCTGAACCATTGCCCCGAGGGGGCGGCTATGCAAGTGGTCGAACGCATGCGGCACGCCCTGTCGGCACAACACTTCGACTGGAACGGCAGACAATTCAGCGTCAGCGGCAGCTTCGGACTGGTTCCGATCACGCCGGGCGCCGAAACCACGTACGAGGTGCTCAGTGCCGCGGATGCCGCCTGTTACGTCGCCAAGGACGAAGGTCGCAACCGGGTGCATGTCTACCGTGGCAGCGATGACGCCGCCGCCCGCCGTACCGGCGAGATGCATTGGGTGCACCGCATCAAGAAGGCCATCGACGAAGACCGCCTGGTGCTCTATCACCAGAACATCGCTGCGTTACACGGCACCGCATTCGATCTGCATACCGAAATCCTGGTGCGCATGCTCGACGAGGACGGCAACCTGGTGCCGCCGCTGGCCTTCATCCCCGCGGCGGAACGCTACAATCTGATGTCCGAGATCGATCGCTGGGTGATCCGTACCGCGCTGAGCAGCCTGCAACCGACGCTGGCCCGGATGCGGCCGGGACGTTGCACCATTGCGATCAACCTTTCGGCGCAATCGCTGTGCGACGAGGCCTTCCTGTTGTTCGTCCTCAAGGAGTTCGGACAGCGTCAGGTCGACCCGCGCCACGTCTGTTTCGAGATCACCGAAACCTGCGCCATGAGCAATCTGTCGCGCGCCATGCATTTCATCACCACCTTGCGGGCG